>JAITAY010000036.1 GCA_031283915.1 Tannerella sp. | reverse complement strand
TACAGGTTGCCGATCGGGTTCCTTTCCTTTTGAATTCTGTGTTATTATATTTTTTTATCATCGCAAAATTATATATTCCGGCTCTTTTTTCAAAATGCAAATCTAAGGTGACGGGATGCCGGAAACAAAATCTTAACTTGATGACATTGAGTTAAAACGGACGGCAATGTGGGGGGATGTGGCTCAAACCCTGCGGAGGCGCTGTTGCACTTTTTTTTCTAACCACTAACTACCCCTTTATGCACAAAACTATACCGCGTGCAGTATAAAAGTAGCATCGCTGGAACAGGAAAATCACTGCTACTTTTGACGAACCGGCGGTGTTTTCTTCTCGTGTCATTCGTGGACAAACCTGATAAGGGATGAGAAATGAATAAGGTGTAACCCGCACATGATCGTGTAACCGGATGTCGGGTTGTTTCGTTTTGTATAAGCTTGCCGAACAGGAAATCCCGTTTCGACCTTTTCTTTTCGCCGGAGAAGAAAAAACGGTTGGGAATAAATGCTTATTTTTGTCCGGAAAAAACAGATCTTATGAACTTTCGAATGATTTTTTTGCTGTCGGTGGGTTTATCACTGACCTTTTGTGCGTTTTCCAGGGAGAAGACGTATCCTGTGCTTTCCTCACATGTGAACGTCAGACAGCCGGCGCTGTTGTTGAATGGTGTGTGGGAATTTCAATTTTCGCCTCAAGACCGGTGGACCACTATTCAAGTCCCGGGTGAGGCGGCCATGCAGGGCTATGCCGTCGAACATGACAAGCCGTTCCGCTACCGTAAATCGTTCACGCTGCCCTCCGACTATCGCGGAAAGACGGTGATCCTGCGTTTCGACGGCGTATACAGCTACGCCCGCCTGTGGATAAACGGCGCTTACGTGCGCGAACATCACGGCGGTTTCACCCGCTGGGAAACGGATGTGACGTCGTTCGTCAAGCCGGGAAGGAAGAATGAGATTGAACTGGAAGTGACCGACCGGCGAGATGATATTTCCTATGCGTCCGGTTACGCACATCATCCCGTCGGCGGCATCCTGCGCGACGTGACGGTCTTTGCCCTTCCCGAAACGCACGTATATGATTTCCGCGTGGAAACGCATCTGGATTCGCTGTACCGGAATGCCGTCCTGAAGGTGGCCTATTCGGCGGAAGGCGTCGGCGAGATTGAATTTGCGCTTGTTTCGCCTGACGGACGGGCGATGTCACTTCCTCAAAACCGCTTCCCCCTGTCCGGTGAATCCGACGTGACCCGTGCGTTTTTTCTCCAAGAGCCGCAAAAGTGGGACGCCGAACATCCCAACCTCTACACCCTGACCGCGACGATATACAATCCTGCTGGCCGGGAAGTCGGTCGTTTCAGTCGTCAGGCAGGTTTTCGCGAGGTCAAGATCGTGAAAAATCAACTGTTGGTCAACGGGAAGCCCGTCAAACTGCGTGGCGCCTGCCGACACGACATGCATCCCACGCTGGGACGGATGACCACGGCTGAACTGGACAGCTTAGACGCCGTCCTGTTCAAGCAGGCCAACATGAATTTCGTCCGCACGTCGCATTATCCCTCTTCGGAGCGCTTCGCAGCATACTGCGACCAACTGGGCATTTATGTGGAGAGCGAAACCGCCGTCTGTTTCGTGGACACCCATACCCATCCGAACTATGACCTTTCCAGCGATACGGCCTATGCCGAACGTTGTCTGTCGCAGTTTCAGGAAATGGTAAATACGTTCCGTTCGCATCCTTCGGTACTGTTCTGGTCGCTGGGCAACGAAAGCGTGTATGGCGCGAATTTCCAGCAGTGCAGAGACTGGGTAGCCGTGGCCGACACGATGCGACCGGCCCTTTTCAGCTATCCCGGACTGCAGAAGGAGGGCGGGAAGATCTACGACATCCTGAGTATGCACTATCCCGATGTGAGAGGCAATCTGTTGCAATACGACATGCTGACGCTCGGATTTCAGGGTCACGGCATTCCGGCGCTGTTCGACGAGTGGGCGCATGTCCCCTGCTATACCTACGCCACCTTGCGCGACGACCCGAATATCCGTGCCTTTTGGGGCGAGTCGTTAGACCGGATGTGGGCGAACCTCTTTGAAGCCCAAGGCGGTCTGGGGGGCGCCATTTGGGGGTATGTAGACGAAATCTTCATGCTGCCCGAACCGAAAGCCGGCAACGCCTGGTGGAAAACATACGCCAAACGAAGCAACGAGGAATATTCGGGCAATTGCGTCGGATACGGCGAATGGGGCATTATCGACATCTGGCGACGGAAAAAACCGGAATTTTGGTCTACCAAAAAAGCCTATTCGCCCGTCCGGCTACTCACCTGCCGCGTAACGGACTTCACGCCCGGCAAGCCGCTGCTGTTGCCCGTCCACAACCGTTTCGACCATACGAACTTGAATGAAGTAGTCACCTCCTGCCTTTACAGGGGTATTGAAAAGACTTTGGAGCCTGCCTCCATCATCACTCCGCATCAAAAAGGTTTGCTGAGCATTCCGGCCGAGGACTGGCAAGAGGGTGATACCCTGTTTATCGAATTTCACGGCTTGCGCAATGCCCCGGACTTGATTGACCGGTATGCCGTCGTGCTGGGTGAGGAAAGGAAATGGATTTTCCCTCAGCCGCTGATATTTGCGCCGCTAAAGGTGGAAGAGACCGGCGAATTTGTCATCGTCCGGGGCAAGGACTTCGAAATACCTTTCAGCAAGGCAACCGGGTTGATTACCGGCGCCACGTCGAACGGCGAGAAGGTGATTGAACAGGGGCCGTTCCTGAATCTGGATGTCGACCAAAAGACGCTCCCGGAAACGGCGTGGAAGAAGACGGCATTCACGTGGAAGCAGTCCGGTGAACAGGTGGAAATCGCCTTGTCGGGCGTATATGGCGAGGTGAAGGCAGACCTGCGGATGCTGATAGGCTCCGACGGGCGTCTGCAAGCGGACTATGTCGCCTCCGGCGAGCCGTCCGGCCGGTTACGCGAGGCCGGATTGAAATTCTACCTGCCGCCGTCCATCCGCCGGCTGAGTTGGCTACGCAAAGGCTACCGGGACGGTTATCCCGACGAGAGTTTTGCCGGTCACACAGGCGATGTAGACCTGTACGAGACCCGGCAACCGGCCTACGGCGAGCGACCCACTCAACCCTGGCATCTCGACACGCACAATTATTATTACTTCGGAGACACCGGCACCGACCGCCTCCGTCCGCTGACGCAGCAAGCCAAAGGCATGAAGGAGCATTGCTTCCTGTATACCCTTGTCACGGAAACGGGACAAGGCACTGTCTTCGTCCATTCGCAGGACGCATCCGTCGCCTGCCGCGTCAACAAGACGGCGCAGGAACAGCTTGTGCTCTACGTCAACAACCGCTGGGACTATCCGGAAATCGGGTGGGGAAATTACAGCAAAAACCTGGATCCCTCGCCCTGCTACGGACGGCTGACGCTCTGTTTACAATAGGATAAGAGTGTGCAAGGCAGGGACTATCGTCAAGGGTATCAAATGCTGTTTTATACTGCACACGGGAAGTAAAGAGGTAGTTCGTAGCTAGTAGTTAGTAGTTAGTAGAATAGTAGCCGGTAGTTCTGTGATACGACGAAGCTGTCCGCTCAAACCCTCACGTTTACGCCTTTCCCTCCAACTGCCGCTTGCCTGCCAACCGCCCTCTACTTACTACTAACTA
>JAITAY010000249.1 GCA_031283915.1 Tannerella sp. | reverse complement strand
AGCAAAGCTCCTGTGTAACAACATTGCAAAAACCTTATATCCATCCATTCTATTTTGTGTAATGAAGGGTTTTTTGATCCCGTTATTTTGGGCGGGCTGTAAGCTTTTATTGGGGGACTACTAACTACTAACTACTAACTACTAGCTACTAACTACCCCTTTATGCACAAAACTATACCGCGTGCAGTATAAATGTATTTTAAAATAAAACGCCACCGGAACGGAAAAATCCGAACCGGTGGCGTTTTATTTTCGTTTCATTCGCAGACAAACCGGGTCCAAACAGCGCCTCAAAAAAAGCGTTATCCGGAAAAAGCGCTATAATGCCCAGCGTCTCTGCGAAACGTTGCCTGCAAGGGTGCATTTCGAATGGTCACAGTGTGTATTTTTTTCCTGTCTCCATTCTTTATATCCGGTATCCTTGAAAAAAAAACGGCGCCGGGATTTGATGATATTCCCGGCGCCGGTAAAGCGTGTGCCCTATACTTTGAGCGGTAGCGTTATCCGTTCATGGATACCAGCAGTTCCATGTTGTCGATGGTATTTTCCATCTGTTTCTTCACAAACTCCATGGCTTCGAGGGAATTCATGTCGGACAGATATTTCCGCAGAATCCACATACGATTCAGCGTGGCTCCATTCTGCAACAGCTCGTCGCGACGCGTACTGGAAGCGACAATATCAACCGCCGGATAGATACGCTTGTTCGACAGCTTGCGGTCTAACTGCAATTCCATATTGCCCGTTCCCTTGAATTCTTCGAAAATCACGTCGTCCATCTTTGAACCGGTCTCGGTCAACGCTGTTGCCAGAATCGTCAGGCTTCCCCCATTTTCAATGTTGCGGGCGGCGCCAAAGAAACGTTTCGGCTTTTGCAGCGCGTTGGCATCCACGCCGCCGGAAAGCACTTTTCCGGAAGCCGGCTGCACGGTATTGTAGGCGCGTGCCAGGCGGGTAATGGAGTCCAACAGAATCACCACGTCGTGTCCGCATTCGACCATACGTTTGGCCTTGTTCAACACGATATCGGCAATCTTCACATGCCGTTCGGCCGGTTCGTCGAACGTAGAAGCAATCACTTCCGCATCCACACTGCGTGCCATGTCGGTTACTTCCTCCGGACGTTCGTCAATCAAAAGGACAATCATGTATACTTCCGGGTGATTCGTAGCAATAGCATTGGCGATGTCTTTCAGCAGCATCGTCTTACCCGTTTTGGGTTGTGCCACGATCAGGCCGCGCTGTCCCTTGCCGATAGGCGAAAACAAATCGACTACACGTACGGCAATGTGGTCATGCACTTTGGGAGAACGTTGTGCCGTCAGCATGAATTTTTCTTCCGGGAAAAGCGGCGTCAAATGGTCAAAAGGCACGCGGTCACGTACTTCTTCGGGGGTACGTCCGTTGATCCGGTCGATTTTTACCAGCGGGAAATATTTTTCACCGTCCTTCGGCGGACGGATGGCGCCTTCAATCACATCGCCCGTCTTGAGTCCGAACAGTTTGATCTGCGACTGTGATACGTAGATATCATCAGGAGAAGTCAGGTAATTGTAATCAGACGAGCGGAGAAAGCCATATCCGTCTTGAATGATTTCGAGGACGCCGTAACCGGTCAGAATCCCGTCGAAATCGTACGTTTTCTCCTGGGCTTTGCCATTGCGTTGTTTGTTATTATTATAGGTTGCCTGCTGTGGACGGTAGGGCTGACCATTCGCGGCTTCACCACCGGCCTGTTTCTCTTGCTTTTCGGGACGCTGCGGCAGAGTGGGCTGTACGGGAAGCACTTGGTCCAATACGGAATTGGTATCGCTTGCATGTTTGAAAATGATACGACCCGGTTTTTGCTCGGTCGTAGGAACAATTTCCGTTACAACCGTTTTTTCCGGAGAACTTTCTTCGACACGGCTGCTTTCTTCAGCTTGAGCAACCGGTTCGACCGGTGTCACGGGGGCCGGTTCGGAAACCTGTTCCGCAACAGGTATTTGTTCTACGACCTCAACCGGTTGGATCTCTTCCGGCTGAACAGTCTGCGCTGGCGCTGTTGCGACGGGTTCAACCGGCTGCGACGTTTCCTGAACAGCTTTGGATGATTGCCGTGCCGGTTTACGGGTCGCTTTTTCAACGACGGGCGTTTCGGTTGTTACCGTTGCAGCAGCGGCGGCTGGTACGGCAGCAGTCGTTTGAATTTTCGGAGGGCGACCCGGTCTGCGTACCGGCTGCGCCGGTGCAGCGACGACTTCTTTCTGTACCGCCTCGACTTCTTTCACCGCTTCGGTTTTCTTGGGTCTACGTCCTTTTTGGCTTTGTTTTTCCATTTTGCGTACTTCTTTTTCTTTCTCTTTTTCTATCTGGAGGCCGGCCAGCGAGATGGCTTGTTCGTCTAGAATTCTGTAAACCAAATCTTGCTTTTCAAGAGATTTGACTTTTTTGATACCTAAACTTTCTGCTATTCCCTGCAATTCCGGAAGTTGCTTTCCGTTAAGTTCTAGAATGTTGTATTTTTGCATATTTCTTCATAAATGGCAACTGCACCCTGAAAATGTTTTCCAAAACAACACTTCGCGTTGCACTTGCCTTGTTAATAATAAATTACAATTAATAGGATTATATTTCTACGTTACTGAATATATCTGTTTGTCTTCGTAGAATAAGACGCGACAAAAGTACATATCTTTTTGAGACTACGAAAAATTATCGTCAAAAAAATTCACAATCAACGCAAATTTGGTCGACGGGCTAATCCTGTAACGGTTATCCATGCGTTCGCCGACAATCCAGATAATGTTTTTCCCACTGCAAAGCACCCAGGTCTGTTCTTTCCGGACAAGACTGAATTTGCGATCGGTGAAATAGTCACTCAATTTTTTACGCCCGTGCATCCCGAACGGAATAAACCAGTCGCCATTCCGCCAGGTACGCAAAGTCAACGGGAACGTAAGTTTATTGAAATCAAACGATGCGACGGAGGCTTTTTTCTCTATTTCAAAACGGGCATCGATCGCTTTTTTTTGCGTACTTAATCTGACGGGCTGCGTTAACGAATCATCCGCGCCAAGCGTATAGATGCGCTCATTTTTCGCGGGACAGGATGCTAACAAAAGGAAATCACGGTCTTTAATAATCCGGCAGGAAGCGTCCGGTGCATAAAAGATTTTTCCCGGTTCGCCCTGTAGCGATTCGAAGACAGATTCGGAAAGCGCCTGCGTGAATCCGTGCAAACGAATAAGTTCATATAAGAGGGTCTGAGGCGCAGGCGACTGCATTAGTTTATGAATGTCAATGCGTTTTGCATCGGGCATGATGCGTTCGCGTTCCTTTTCGATCCAGTCCGCGTAAAGCGATTCGATGCCGGAAAGATGCCGGGCTGTCCGCGTGATAGCTTCCCGGACCGAAGGATTCAGTTCTTCCATCAGGGGCAGAAGACGCAGGCGAATAAAATTACGCATATACTCATCCGACAAGTTGCTGCTGTCGATCCGATAAGCCAATCCCTGTCGGGAGAGCCATTGCAGGATTTCCAGGCGGCTCAGCGAGAGGAAAGGGCGAATCAGGTAACCGTTTTTCGGACGGATGCCGCACAGTCCCCGAATGCCTGTTCCTCGAATGAGGTTGAGTAACACCGTTTCGAGGCTGTCGTCCCGGTGATGCGCTACGGCAATAGCCTGCGCCTGAAACCTGTTCCGCAATTCCTCGAACCACTGATAACGTAATTCGCGGGCTGCCATCTCGACAGAAATGCGTTTCCGCCCGGCGTATTCGGCCGTATCAAAATCTATTTGGCAGCATGGCAGGTGCAGGGAAGCCGCAACCTGTGCAACAAACTGTTCGTCGCAGTCGGATTCGGCGCCGCGCAAATGAAAATTGCAATGGGCAACGATACAGGCATAACCTGCGTGCGTCAATACGTGCAGCAGTGCGATGGAATCGGCGCCGCCGCTCACACCGACAATCACCTTGTCATCGGGTTGGAGCAACTGGTGTGTTACGATGTATGTGCGAACTGTGGAAATCATAAAAAAAAACAGGAATGCAAAATCCGGGAGCTGCATTCCTTGTCTGGTGCGGTAGGGTATGATTACTGTTTTCCCTGCTTCTGAGTCAGTTCAGGATCTATCATGATACGTCCGCAATATTCGCAGACGATGATTTTCTTTCTTAACTTAATGTCCATTTGCTTCTGTGGCGGGATCTTGTTGAAACAGCCGCTACATGCATCGCGCTGAATATCCACCACCGCCAGGCCGTTATGGGCACCCTTGCGAATCCGTTTGAAAGCCGTCAGCAGGCGGGGGTCAATCGTTTCCTCCAGTCTTTTGGCCTTGTCACGCAACTTATCTTCCTCATGCCGCGTTTCGGAAATGATTTCATTCAACTCGCTCTTCTTCTGTTCCAAATCCCCTTTTCTCCCATCCAGCAGCGCCTTACATTGCTTGATTTCATCCTTTTTGCTGTCAATGCCTACGTTGAATTCCTTGATTTTCTTCTCCGCAAATTCTATTTCCAGACCCTGAAATTCAATTTCTTTCGATAAGTTGTCGAACTCCCGGTTGTTCCGCACGTTCTCCAACTGTGCTTTATATCGTTCAATCAGATTCGTCGATTCGAGAATCCTGTTTTTCTGTACATGTACGGCTTTTTTGCTTTCATCGATTTCTGCCTGATAATTTTGAAGACGTGTTCCCAAACCTGCAATTTCATCTTCCAGGTCTTGCACTTCCAACGGCAATTCTCCCCGGAGTATCTTGATTTTATCAACCTCCGACATAATTAATTGAAGCTGATACAGCGAACGCAGCCGTTCTTCCACTGTAAATTCTTTTTCTGTAACCTCCTTTTTTTTGGCCATTTCTTATAAGTATTTAACTGGGTTTGAATTCGTTTTTGAAATTTGCACGGCAAAGGTAGGGAAATTTTTCGATATGACATCAAAGAAAATATCTTTTGTGCATATTTCCGTCTCATAATGACCGGCAACGACCAGCAGCATCCGGTCTTCCACGTCGTAGAAATCGTTGTATTTTGCCTCGCCGGTGATGAACACATCGGCGCCTGCCGCCATCGCATCCGGAATCAGGAAAGCGCCGCTGCCGCCGCATACGGCGATTCGCCGGACGGACTTTCCGGGATAATCCGAATACTTGAGGCCGTCCGCCTTCAAAAGCGTTTGGATGCGTGACAGGAAATCACGCACTTCTTCACCGTCAGGCAGTTCGCCGATAATGCCCGAGCCGACCGTGTGCCACGTATTGCTCAACGGATAAAAGTCGAACGCCGGTTCTTCATACGGATGGACGGAAAGCAAGGCACGGGTGACGGCGCTCCTGCGGAATGCCGGCAGAATGGTTTCGATGCGTACCTCTCTTTCCCGGTGCAATTTACCTGTCCCGCCACAGAACGGCCGGGCGTCTTCGCCGGCGCGGAAAGTCCCTTCGCCCGTCAGGTTGAAACTGCACGAATCATAGTTGCCGATATGCCCGGCGCCGGCGTCGAACAGGGCGTTCCGGACGGTTTCGGCATGGGCTTCGGGTACAAATACGGACAGTTTCAACAATGCGTCCTTTTGCGGGCTGAGCGTGCGTACCTGCTGAAGTCCTGCGAGTTCGGCCAAACGGTAATTGACACCTCCATACGCATTGTCGAGATTCGTGTGGGCGGCATAAATTACGAGGTCGTATTTGCAGGCTTTTATCAGGCAGCGTTCGATGTACGTCCGCCCCGTAAGTGATCTGAAAGGCTTGAAGGCTAGCGGATGATGGGAGACTATCAGGTTGCATCCCTTCTCTACGGCTTCATCCACGACCGCCTCCGTCACGTCCAGGCAAATCAGCACGCCGGTGGCCTCCCGTTCCACGTCCCCGACCTGCAGGCCGGCATTGTCGAAACTTTCCTGCAAAGGCAGCGGAGCAAGCCGTTCTATTTCGATTAGCATATCTTTTATTTTCATACCATAACTATTTGTCCGTGCAAAAATAACGGAGATTATCCACAAATGAATGATGAATGATAAATGATTATCCTGTGCGCGGGGAGATTTTGCGCAGAAACAGGCAGTTAGTAGATAGCAGTTGGTAGATAGCAGTTCCAATAAACCTTCGGGAAGGTCTGATAAACGTCCGGACAGGTCGCTCGGGTTCCCCGCAATGAATAATTGAATATACTGTACGCGGTATCATTATTATGAAGAATGGGGGGGCGTTCGTAATCCCCCAATAAAAGCGTACCCCGCCATAAGATATATTTTCCGGCTATAAGATATATTTTTTGGCCATAAGATATATTTTCCGGCCGTAAGATATATCTTTTGGCCATAAGATATATTTTCCGGCCATAAGATATATTTTTTCGCCATAAGATATATCTTTTGGCCACAAGATATATTTTTTCGCCACAAAATATATTTTTTGGCCGGAAAATATATCTTCTGAGCATAAAATATATTTTCTGGCGAGCAAAAATAATATTTCTATCCTGAGAGTGGTGGGTGATGAGTGGTCCATGATGAGTGATAGTAGCGTATTTGCCACAATCATTCATCATTTATCATTCATCATTAAAATCTTATCTTTGTGGCGGAAAAAAATAAGGGGGGGGAAGAAGTTTTGAAAGTAAAAGTATTAATTACGGGCGCCAGCGGATTCATCGGGCGTTTTCTGACAGAGGCGGCGCTCGGACGGGGATATGAAGTCTGGGCGGGAGTGCGTGCCACGAGTTCGCGGGCACATCTGCCGCAAGACCGGGTTCGCTGTATCGATCTGAAATACGGTGATCCGCCGGCCTTGACGGCGCAATTGGCAGCGCATGTCCGCGAACACGGCGCGTGGCAGTATGTGATTCATAATGCCGGTGTGACCGGAAGCGTTCGCCGGAAAAACTTTGCGCTGGTCAATGCCGAGTATACGCGACGCCTGCTGGAGGCGCTGGACGGAGCCGGCTGCCGACCGCAGAAATTCCTGCTGATGAGCAGCCTGAGCAGCTACGGCGGAGGCGATGAAAAGACGTTCCGCCCCATTGTGCGCGAGGATGTCCGGCATCCCGAAACGGCCTATGGCGAAAGTAAACGGCTGGCGGAGGATTACGTCGAACGGCAAACGGCGATTCCCTGGGTGATCCTGTGTCCGACCGGCGTATACGGACCCGGCGAACGGGATTACCGGATGGAAATACAAAGCATCCGCTCCGGCTTCGACTTTGCTGCCGGACGAAAACCCCAGCATCTCAGTTTTATTTATGTAAAAGACTTGGCGGAGGTGGCCTTTCGTGCGCTGGAACACCCGGCCGGCCGGAATTGCCGCTATCTGGTCTCGGACGGTAAGAGCTGTACCGATACCGAATTTGCGCGGCTGGTTCAGGCGTTGACCGGGAGGAAACATGTCCTGCGCCTGCGCCTGCCGCTGTGGGCTGTCTACCTCTGCTGTCTTCTTTCCGGGGGTGTTGGCCGGCTGACCGGACGCGCCATGACACTCAATACCGACAAATACGGAATACTCAAACAGCGTAACTGGACTTGCGACACCGAACCGCTGCATCGCGAACTGGGTTTCTCGCCCGCCTTCGACCTGCGGAGGGGACTGGAGGAAACCATCCGTCACGAATTTTGAAGCATGACATTATTCGAAATGAACCCGCTTTCTTTGTCAAGGCGTCTGCTGTCCGGCTTTTGCGCCGCTGTCCGGCTGACGGTGTTCGGCTTGTGCCTGATTTCATGCGTTGCGTCGCGCCAGTTCAAACAGGAACAGATGCTCTCGCCCAAACGCGAATTTCGCGGGGCATGGATTCAAACCGTCTTTCAGGACGATTACCGGAACCTGACTCCGGCGGCGTTCCGCAGCCTGATGGAGGAGCGGCTCGACAGGCTGCGCGCCTGCGGCCTCAATGCCATCCTCTTCCAGGTGCGTCCCGAAGCCGATGCGTTCTACCGTTCCCCCTACGAGCCGTGGAGCCGTTTCCTGACCGGCAGGCAGGGCGTACCGCCCGGCGAACCGGACTTCGACCCGATGGCCTTCCTGATTGATGCCTGTCACCGCCGCAACATGGAATTTCATGCCTGGCTGAATCCTTACCGCGCCGGCACGACGGGCTTCGGCGAATTTGCCGCCTCGCATGTCCTGCACCGGCATCCCGAATGGTTTGTCAGGTACAACGGCCAGACCCTGTTCGACCCCGGCGTGCCCGCATGTCGTTTTTTCATTTGCAGGGTTGTGGAAGACATCGTTTCGCGCTACGACGTGGACGCCATCCACATGGACGATTACTTTTATCCCTACCCGGTTGCCGGACAGGAATTCCCCGACGACCGGAGCTTTGAATGCTACGGACGGAGCAACGGGTACAAACCGGGGGAACGCGACAAATGGCGGCGGGAAAATGTCAATCAACTGATATGGATGCTCCGGCAAACCATCCGGGATACCAACCCCCGGGTACGTCTGGGCATCAGTCCCTTCGGCATATACCGCAATGAGGGCAAAGGCAGGAAGGGAAGCCGTACCGGCGGTTTGCAAAACTACGACGACCTGTATGCCGACGTTCTGTTGTGGATGAAAAAAGGATGGATTGATTACTGTGCGCCGCAACTATACTGGGAGATCGGCCACTCGCAGGCCGATTATGAGACGCTGATCCGGTGGTGGAGCGAGCAGAAGAGCAAGACATCGCTGTACATCGGTCAGGATGTAGCGCGTACCATGAAAGCCGGTCAGTTGAAGGAGAAAATGAGACAGTCGCGCATGGAGAAACGGGTACAGGGCAATATCTTCTGGCCGGCCAACGAACTGTTATGGAATAACGGGGGCATCGCCGACAGCCTGAAACGCCTGTATCACCGTTATCCGGCGCTGATTCCGGCCTGCGCGGGACAGCCCGGCCGGAAGCCCGACAGAATCCGGCGCCTGCGTGTGGAGCAAACAGTCCGGGGACACGTATTGCGGTGGGATGTCGGGGCGTCGCATCAGGGACAGCTCGACGAACCGGTTTATTTCGTGATCTACCGTTTCCGGAAGGGTGAAAAGGTGAACATCGAACGTTCGAAAGCGATTTATGCCATTACCCGCCAGCCGTTCTGTCCGATTCCGGACGGCAACGTCTCCTTCCGCTATGCCGTCACGGCCGTCGACCGTTCCCACAACGAAAGCAAAGCCCGGAAAATCTCTGTGGGCAAATGACAGGCCGTCCGGAAGATGGTTTCGTGCGGGTGCAGGGTGGGAGAGTGTGTCAAAAGGTAGACCCTCTCTTTTTTTTACAAAAGTCTCGACTTTCTCAGGCCGAGACTTTTTTCATTATACTGCACGCGGTATAGTTTTGTGCAAAAACAGGTAGTTAGTAGTTAGTAGAATAGCGGTCGGTAGCGTCGTGACAGGACGAAGCTGTCCGATCAAACCCTCACTTCTACGCCTTCCCTCCAACTGCCGCTTGTCTGCCAACCGCCCTCTACTTTCTACTAGCTACTATACTGCACGCGGTATAGTTTTGTGCATTGCCCGTCAGTTAAAACTCAATGTCATCAAGTTAAGCGCTAAAAGGCGGTAGTAGAGCATCCCGATAGGGATGCATCGCTCGGTAGATAAACCGGTATAACCCTGTATTGCATCCTGTTAAGGATGCATCCCTAACGGGATGCGGATAGAGACGTCGCAAAAAGGCTACCGAGCGATGCATCCCTAACGGGATGCTCTACTACAGCCTTTTAGCGCTTAACTTGATGACATTGAGTTAAAACGGACGGTCCTGTGGGGGGAGTGGGCTAAAGCCCTGCGGAGGCGCTGTTGCACTTTTTTTCTAACCACTAACCACCTCTTTATGCACAAAACAATACCGCGTGCAGTATAACTACCCTTTATGCACAAAACTATACCGCGTGCAGTATAAAACCGGCCAGCCTGCACTTTATCAAACGGCTTCCCTAATGATTAGGTGAATACCGGCAACCTAATCATTCATCATTAACAACGCTTGTTGCAGGTCTTCGGGGGTGTCGATTCCGATGGTTTCCTGGCGGGTGATGGCTGTTTGGATTTTGTAACCGTTTTCGAGCCAGCGCAGTTGTTCGAGGCTTTCGGCCAGCTCAAGCGGTGAAGGCGGCAGGGCAACAATCTCCCTGAGTACACGGATCTGATAGGCATACAGGCCGATATGCTTGTAGAACGTATGGGCAGCCAGCCAGTCGTCATGCTTCCTTCCGCGCAGGTACGGGATGACGGAACGGCTGAAATAGAGCGCTTCGAGCCGGCTGTTCAGCGCCACCTTCGGCGAGTTCGGATTGAACAGCGTCTGTTCGAAATCGCCATCCGGGTCCAGTGGCTTCACGAGTGTGGCAATTTGCACGTCGGGCTTCTCGAAACAGCTTTTCAGCAGTTCGATCTGTTGAGGATGGATAAAGGGTTCGTCACCCTGGATATTGATTATCACGTCGCAGGAGATCCCTGATTTGTGATACGCTTCATAACAACGCTCCGTACCGCTGCGATGGCGGTCGGAGGTCATGACCACACGTGCCCCGAAAGCCTCCGCTGCTGTGGCAATCCGTTCGTCGTCCGTGGCGATGCAAAGCGCATCCACGCTCTGCCGCACCTGTTCATATACCCGCTGAATCAGCGGTTTTCCCTTCATGTCCGCCAGCGGTTTCCCCGGAAAACGGGTTGACGCATAACGCGCCGGTATAATGCCCAGGAATTTCATGTTACTTCTCTTTTGAATGGTTGAATCATCCCTTTTTTTCCGATATTACGGACAGCTCCTAAGACTGCAAAAGAAAGACGCACGGATATCGAGTAATTCCCGACATGGTGCGCCTTTCGTCTTGCATAGTCAGTCGTCCTTTACTTCGCCTTCTTCTCCAGTTTTTTGAAGTTGCAGGGCAATTTGCCCATGGACGTTTCTGCCGCACCTTTTATAACACCTTTGTCATCCCAGATGACGACTTTCACGTATTCACCTACATATAAATTCGCCGACAGTTTACCGTCTTTTTCGGTAAATTTCTGCTCCTTGATATTGATATCTCCCCCTTTGACATCGATTACAATCACCTTGTCTTTTTCTTTGATGTCAAGCACATAGTTTTGATACCCGGAAGGAGCATCGGGAATGGTAATTTCCCATTTGCCCTTCACTTTGCTTTTCAGATCGTCGGCTGTGTTCACTTGGACGGCTGACATACACAGCAGGCACAAGCCTGCCAACATTACATACATTACTTTCATTTGATTCAAAATTTTAATGTGAAAAAAAATATACTCTGTTTACTTCAGATTCGGATTCAGCAACGCATCTTCTTCCGGAATGGGCAGGAAGTAGCTGTCATGCGTCAGCAACTCTTTCTTGATCTCCCATTCGTCTTGCGAGCGGCCGGGCAGGAAACTGTGCTCCGGGTTGGCCGAAGCCGCATCTTCGACCAGTTCCCGGCGTACCAGATCGAACCAGCGGCTGGCATATTCAAAGCCGGCAAATTCCCATCCGCGTTCCACAAATACGGAATCACGGAAAGCCTCGCCGCCCAGTCCGGGTTTCAGGTCGTTCAGCCGTGTTCCCACGCCGGCAAAGGCACGGTTGCGTACGCGGTTGACACATTCGTAGGCTAACGCATCGGGCGCGCCGTCGGCCATTGCCTGTGCTTCGGCATAAATCAGCAGCACTTCGGCGTAGCGGATCACCTGGTTGGTGCGACCGCTGTACCACTCGCTGTCGCCGGCCGGTTTCCACTTGTTTTCGCCTTCCAGACCTTCCGCTTCCCACATCTTGAAGTAATACGGATGTTTAAACATCATCTGCTCCCAGGGTAGCATTGGTTTGCCTTCCGGCCAGGGCAGCGTCGGCTCCGTCTGATACCACCCGCTGGTCAGCGGAAATTCCGTTACAAAGGTAACGTTTCGCCGTTCGCCGGCCGGAAACCGGCGGAAGAAGTTGATTTCCGGACAATAGGCCTCCCAGCCGCCAAACTGTACGGGGCGACATTCCTTGGGCGCTCGGACATTGTGGTTGGTGACATTGTGGTACATAATGGAAAATATCATTTCGTCGTGGAGATAGGGCGTCACTTTCCACAGGTCTGCATAATGGTCGAGCAGGCGGTAGCCGTATTCCGACTCGCGGGCGATGATTTCGGCCGCCTTCTCTTTGGCCAGCCGGTAACATTCGGTTTTCTTCACCGGATAGCCGGCCATGGTCAGGTAAACGCTCGCCAGCGTGGCCTTGGCCGCGCCTTTGGTGAATGCTCCGCCGTTAGCTTTGATTTCGTCGATTCCTTTCCACGTCACCGGCAACCATTCCTCCGCGATTTTCAGGTCTTCGATAATATGTTCGTATACCTCTTCGGGCGGCGAAAGCGTCAGCGTCCGGTCTCCTTCTCTTACTGTGGTGACGTAGGGAATTTCGTTGAATATACGCACCAGCCAGAAATACATGTAGGCGCGTGCAAAATACGCCTGACCGGCATAATAGTGCAACGTTTCCTCACTGACCGCGCCTTCAGCTTTCCGGTAGTTCGCGATAATTCCGTTGGCGATATTAATCGTGGAGTACGTGTACTCCCATCCTTTCCTTGCGTCTTCATTAGCCGCTTCGCGCACATAAGTATCGTTTTGGAGATAGGACGTATTGGCAGAGTATGGCGTTGTCACGTCGTCGCTGCCATACAGTGCAACGACATACGAAGCATAATCGGCATTAAACATCCGGTTGAACTCGTCGTACAAAGCATTGTTCGCCACATCCAGTTCTTCCTGATTGCGATAGAACTCATCCGGAAATACTTTTCCGTACGTGTTTTCCTTCAAAAACTCGTCGTTGGACGAACAGGCGGCAAGAAGCGCAACGGCTGCAATCAGCATATATTTCAAAAATTCTTTTTTCATCTCGGTTCCTTTTTTAACGGTTTAATATTCTATGGAAAGACTCAGTGTGTAACTTCTGGGATTAGGATAGGCAAACCAGTCCAGTCCCGCATCCGTATCGGAGCCGCGGTCATCCGAAGATACCGAAGATACTTCGGGGTCATAGCCTTTGTATTTCGTAAAGGTAAATACGTTTTGGGCGCTTACGGCCAGCCGGATATCGGCGAACCGGGTCATTTGCTTCGTAAACCGGTAGGCCAGACTGAGGTTCCTCAGTTTCACGTAGCTGCCGTCCTGTATCCACTGGTCGGAATTGGTCAT
>JAITAY010000180.1 GCA_031283915.1 Tannerella sp. | reverse complement strand
GCATGGCAGAAAGCCGGAAATAACAAGAATGCTAAAATTAACTGGCAGTTCACTGCGGAAGATGCAAGAGTGAAACTGAAAAGACTTTATCCATTATTTGACATTTGACATGACACTAGTAGGGAACGTCTCCCTACTCTGATACATTTAATACGGCCGGAGTCGAACGGTAACCTATTCCCATGCGGTCAATGCCCATGTCAATTAGCTGGAGAAAATGTTCTCTGGTACGAATGCCGCCGGAACCTTTTACTTTGCATCTCCCGGCGGCGGCGTCGAGCATAATCTTTATTACTTCCGGAGCCGCGCCCCTGGCTTCAGAACCGGTAAAGAAACCGGTTGATGTTTTAACGAAATCGGCTTCTGCCTTACAGGCCGTATCGGTTGCCTTTGCGATCTCCTCCGGGGTTAATGCGTCGGTTTCAAATATGACTTTTAACCTGGTTCTGTATTTGTGTGCTACAGAGGCTACGGCGCCTATCTCCTTTCCGACGTCGTCCCACATGCCGCTTTTGATCCATCCGTAATTTGCGACCACATCCAAATCTTCAATATCACCGTTTTTGCAAATCAATTCCGCCTGCATGACCTTGGATTCGGTTGTTGATAATCCAAAGGGAAAATCACAAACCACACAGATTCCTGTCATTGTGCCTTTGCATAAATCCCCGGCAATTTCCAGAGAGGCCGGATTGATACAAACAGTTTTACAGCCATAATCAATTCCTTCCAAAATATACTTCCGTATTTCAGCCTGGGTAAATTCAGGTTTCAACACAGATTGATCAATATAGGAGGCTAATTCACTCCTGCTCATCTCGATTGCTTTCTTTCCCGGTTTCATCTATTCTCTTCGCTTTATAAAAAATCTCCGGAAACCCATCCGGGGTTTCCATACAACCTTTACTGATACATTTAATTCAAATACCATTATGATACATCATTGAGAACGATACATAATGTCGTTTATTTCCTGTCAACACAAATTTTGAAGCAAATTTCGAAATCGGCTCAAAATGCTGAAATCCGGGCAGGCTGGCCGATTCTTCCGGCTTTTTATGTAACTGCTCTTCACTTGATGACATTGGGCGTTGTCCTGCGCGGGGGTATTTCGGATTTTCAGCCTTTTTGGCCGTAAAGACGAATGAATGTATGAACGATGAGATTACAGGAGCGTGTCGTGGAACAACATCCTCATACATCTCATCCCTCTCTCTGATTGTGAGATTGCTCGGAATTTCCGGAAATGTTGTATCTTTGGCCGAATAAATGAAAGATATGCTTACGAAAATCTTTGACGAGAAGAAGATTCAGAAACTTGAAACTTACATGGATAAAGGAGAAAAATTCGTGATAGTCATGCATGTTTCTCCGGATGGCGACGCCATCGGCGCTTCATTGGGGTTGTATCATTACCTGATGTCTCAAGGGAATACGGTCAATGTGGTGGCGCCGAATGATTTTCCTGCCTTTTTGAAATGGATGCCGGATGCGGGGAGCGTCATCGTTTACGAGCGTCATCCGGATTACGCGGAGCAGTTGATCGGCGAGGCAGACGTGATTTTTTGCCTTGATTTCAACGAGGCAAAGCGAATGGGCAAGCTGGCGCCGGCAGTCGAGGCGTCCACGACCCGCAAGATCATGATCGACCACCACCCCAACCCGTCGGATTTCTGCAAGCTGGTCTTCTCGCATCCGGAAATGTCGTCCACTTCCGAAATGATATTCCGCCTGCTCTGCGCCTTGAAGGCCGCCGACGCGATCAACCGGGAAGCCGCCGAATGCCTCTACACCGGCATGATGACCGATACCGGCGCCTTCACCTATCGCTCCAACGACCCCGACCTCTATCTCATCATCCAGGAGCTGCTGAAAATGGGGGTCGATAAAGACCGTATCTACCGGCAAGTGTATCAAGTCTATTCCGAATCGCGGCTTCGGCTGATGGGCTATACGCTGCACGAGAAAATGAAGGTCTATCCGGACAAAAAGACCGCTTTGATCACTCTTTCACTCAAAGAACTGAACCGTTTCAACTATGTGCCGGGAGATGTGGAAGGCTTTGTTAATCTGCCCTTGAGCATCGGATGGATCCGGTTCGCCGTCTTCATCCGCGAAAACACGGACGGCATCAAGATTTCATTCCGTTCGGAGGGCGATTTCCCGTGCAATCACTTCGCTGCCGTTTATTTTCAGGGGGGAGGCCACCGGAATGCGGCGGGAGGCGAATATGCCGGGACGCTGGACGAGGCTGTGCATATCTTTGAAGAAGGACTGAAAGAGCTGAATCCGGTCGCATACCCGAAAACACAGGGAGATTAATCTTCACAAACCCGAAACGCATGGAAATGAAACCCAAAAACACCTCCGGGAGAATCTCCGTCAGACGCCTGATCAAGAGTTTCGGCTATGCCGTCAACGGTCTTCGTCAGGTAATACGTCAGGAGCAGAATGCGCGCGTACACTTGCTGGTTGCGCTCTGCACCGTGGTTGCCGGATGCTGCTTCCGAATCTCCGCTACCGAATGGATGGCGATTGTGCTTGCAACGGGCGGCGTCATGGCCGCCGAAGCATTCAATACGTCTATCGAAGCGCTGTCGGACACGGTCTTGCCCGAATACAGCGAAAACATCAAACAAGTCAAAGACTTTGCCGCCGGCGCGGTACTCATTGTCGCCCTGGCCGCCGCGGTGGTCGGCCTGATTATTTTCCTGCCTAAAATCATCGCTCTTTTCTGACATGGACAGCCTGTCGCCCCTGACCGTCAGCATCGAACAGGCAGTGTCGCAGTTGCCGGACATACGTTTCCGTGAACCGGTGACATGGCATCTTCGGGAAGGCGAGCAATGGGCGGTCGTCGGCCCGAACGGAAGTGGAAAGACGCTGCTGGCCGGTTTGCTGCAAGGCCGTTACCTGCTGAGGGAAGGCGCCGTACGGCTCCACTTCGAGGGTAAGACCGCTGAACGGGTGAAAGGCATTGCCTTCAGGGACATCCATTCCATTGCAGACAGCCGGAATGCGTATTACCAGCAGCGCTGGCACGCCACGGAAACGGATGAATGGCCGACGGTGGCCGAACTGCTGGCCGGCGGCTTCCCTGCGGAAGTCGACGAAGCGCTCTGTTCCCGGTTTCGCATCCACGAATCCCTGTCGAAGAAGCTCATCCATCTTTCCAGCGGAGAGCTTCGCAAGTTTCTGATCTTGCGTACGCTGCTGTCAAACCCGAAAATCCTTCTCCTGGACAACCCCTTCATTGGTCTGGACGGGGATTCGCGTCAGCTGCTGGCGGACATGCTGACACAACTGGCGCATCTGAAAGGACTGCAAGTGATATTGTTGCTGTCGAATCCCGCAGATATTCCGGACATGATTACCCATGTGTTGCCGGTTTGCAACCGACGGCTCCTTGCGCCGCTGTCGCGGACGGCTTTTCTGGCGGATACCGCCCTGCAAACGCAACTGTTCCCATTGGGGGATATGCCTGTAGTACTGCCTTTCAGCGAACGGAAGGAGTCCATGCATCGGATTACTTTCCGGATGGAACGGGTACACGTTTGCTACGCGGGACGCACGATCCTGAAAGACCTTTGCTGGGAAGTGAAAAACGGTGAGAAATGGGCGCTGTGCGGACCGAACGGAAGCGGAAAAACATTGCTGTTAAGCCTGATTTATGCCGACAATCCGCAATCCTATGCCCAGACACTTTACCTCTTCGACCGTCGCCGCGGAACGGGCGAAAGTATCTGGGACATCAAGCGGCGCATGGGCTGTGTCTCTCCGGAGATGCACCTGTATTGTATGGAAGATATCCCGGCCTTAGACATGGTCTGTTCCGGCTTTTTTGATTCGACCGGCCTGTTCCGGAAATGCGGCGATTCACAAATACAACATGCGCTCGACTGGATGCGGCTCTTCGGTATTGAATCGCTGAAAGACCGTTCCTTTCTGAGGCTTTCATCCGGCGAACAGCGTTTGGTATTACTGGTAAGGGCGTTTGTGAAGGATCCGGACTTGCTGATTCTCGATGAACCGTTACACGGACTGGATGTCTCCAATCAGCGCCGCGCTACCCGCATCATTGACGCCTTCTGTTCCCGCAAGGGAAAAACCTTGATTTATGTGACTCACTGTCCCGACGAACTGCCTTCCTGTGTCAACCGCCGCTTCGAACTCAGGAGCTGTCAGTAAATAAACCATCCCCATTTACGGGAGATGGTTTTTGCCATCCAACGGCTGAAAATGCGCGCATACCGGGGTATGTAAGCATTTTCAGGAGGACGTATGGTGAAAAACAGACCTGTAAAGGGGTGGTTTATTTCCAGACAGCTCCTAAGTACCGGAGAGTAAGTCTGCGAAGATTTACGTCTTTGGGCATGAATCTTCGTTGTTTTTGGAAGAAAAGATTTACCAAAGCCAGTATTAGTAAATAAGCTATTCTCGAATAGTTTCACGCTTTTTTTGTACGGTTACGGCACGAGTGTAATGGAGACCGGAGAGCATTTCAGAATAAAATACACACCTCTGTATCTGTGCAGTTTTGCAGTTACGGATACTTTTACTACATTTGGGCGTTTTTTCCTTGAAAAGGAACAAATACATTGGTTTTTAATCACGAATAATTATCATCTCTAAAAAGTAACAAAATGAAGAATAGAAACATGTTAAGAATGATGAGTACAGTCATGCTGTCGGCGATGACTGTCTTTGGTATGCAAGCCGCCGACAAACCCGATTCCAAATTTGGAGGAGTACAAATCGGAACCATCACCTACAGTTTCCGGAGTATGCCGGATCAGTCACTCACGGCGATGCTGAACTATGCCGTACAGGCGGGACTCAGTTCGGTCGAACTGATGGGTGGAGCCGTAGAACAGTATGCCGGTATCCCGTCCGGTCAGGATGCCAATGCCGTCCGAGCCTGGAGAACCTCCGTTTCGATGGACAAATTCAAGGAAATCAAAAAGCTGTTCAAGGACAGAGGGGTGAAAATTGATATTCTCAAACTGGGCGATCCGAACTGGTCGGATGCCGAAATCGACTATGCCTTTCGTGTCTGCAAGACCTTGGGAGCAAAGGGTATCACGACGGAAATCTCCGAAGAATCGGCCAAACGGCTCGCCCCCTTTGCCGACAAACATAAATTGTATGTCATCTTCCATAACCACGGGCAACCGGGACAACCGGATTTCAGTTTCGACCGGGTACTTGCCGTTGGTGCGCGGGTGATGCTGAATTTCGATGCCGGACATTATTTCGGGGCGACCGGAAAAGATCCCTGTGAGCTGATCAAAAGACTGCACGCACGCATTGCCAGCATTCATCTCAAGGACAAAACCGGTCCGGATGCCACGCCACGCGACACGAACCGGCCTTTCGGCGAAGGACAGACGCCTGTCAAGGGCATACTTCAATTGATTCAGAAGGAAAAATGGCCGATCACTTGTGACATCGAACTGGAATACGAAATTCCGCAGGGTTCGGATGCCGTCAAGGAAGTGGCAAAATGTGTAGATTATTGTCGCAAAGCCTTGTTGTCGGACAGGAAGTAAGTGACCGGCAACAACCAGCAGCCGTTAGTTATAACTGGCGGCAAGAGTGAAAAGGAGGTTGAAGCCCGTATAAATAGATAAACAAAGATGAAAGATGATGCACAAATCAAGTTGAGCCGGCGGAGTTTCTTTAAAAATTCTGCAGCAGGCGTAATCGGAAGCGTTTCCGTACCGGCATTCCTGAGCAGTTGTTCAGGGGCCGAATCCAAAGAAAAAAAGTTGAACGAAGTAACTGTCCCCGAAATACTCCGGACCGCTCCGGACGGTGCGGCGCTCAAGGCCGGACTGGTTGGATGCGGCGGTCGCGGGACAGGCGCCGCATGTGATTTTCTGAATGCCGGAAACGGATTGCAAATAACTGCTCTTGGCGACGTTTTTAAAGACAGGCTGGACGCCTGCCGCAAAACGCTGGGAGAAAAGGGGCAACGTATCGCAGACGAAAACTGTTTCCTGGGATTCGACGCCTACCAAAAGGTCATTGACTCCGGAGTCGACGTGGTTCTGCTCTGTACCCCGCCGGTGTTTCGCCCGCTTCATTTCGAATATGCCATCGGGCAAAACAAACATTGCTTTATTGAAAAGCCCTGCGCGGTCGATCCCACAGGCGCCAAACAAATGATGGTAACGGGAAAACGTGCCGAACAGCAGGCTCTTTCGGTGATCAGCGGTACCATCCGCCGTTCCCAGAAAGACTGTATAGAGACTTATCGGCGCGTGGCCGGCGGCGCCATCGGCGAAATTCTCTCCGCACACGTGTCGCGGATGGGAGGAGCCTTGTGGTATATCCAGCGGCGTCCCGAGTGGAGCGATATGGAATACATGTTGCGTAACTGGGTGAATTTCTGCTGGACGTCGGGTGATCATATCGTCGAGCAATTCATTCATGAGATTGACCAGATGTCGTGGTTCACAGGCGACAGGCGTCCGGTCAGGGCAGAGGCGACCGGTGGACGGCAACGCAGGGTGAACGGAGACATGTACGACCATTTCAGTGTCGAATATCTCTATGAAAACGGACACAGGGCACACTGCACCACGCGACAGATTGGCGGATGCGACACCCAAACCGTCGTCATGGTCTACGGCACCGAAGGATATACCAACTGCTATGATACCATCTACCACCTTGACGGCACCGTAGCCTGGAAATATCCGCATCCGAAACCCGAAGATGCCGACCAGTCCATGGCAGTACCCGACCCGTTCGTGCAGGAGCACATCCGCCTGGTGACCGCCATACGTACCGGTCAGCCGGTGAACGACGTCGAAAAGCATGTCCAGTCGACCGTGATGGCCATGATGGGACGCGAATCGGCCTATACCGGCAAGTTTATCACTTGGGATCAAATCATGGCCTCAACCATGAAACTGGGTCCCGAAACCTGTCAGTTCGGACCCGTACCGGACATCAAGGAAGAAATACCCGTAGCCGGTGTAGCGCAATAACCGTTCACCGTTCACAATCTACATTTAAGAATTATGCAAAGACGTAAATTTATCAAGAACACGTTACTGGCATCCGGTGCACTGACATTGCCGTTTGCCGGCCGTTCCGCCGTTGCGGGACTGCACTTTTCCGCTCCCGCCGCACCGGACGCGGCATTCAGGAAATCCATCATGTGGGGGACGGTTGGCATGGAAGGCAGCGTACTGGACAAGTGCAAAGCCATCAAGGCCGCAGGATATGCCGGCATCGAACCGAACAGCCACATGAACCGGGCGGAAGTGCTTGATGCGCTGAAAGCGACCGGTTTGGTGGCTTCGGGCGTATGCTGTTCTACCCACTGGCAAAAGCCGCTTTCCGACCCGGATGCCGCTGTACGCGAAGAGGGCATGGAGGGCATACGGGTGGCGCTGGAAGATGCCAAAGCCTATGGCACGGATGCCGTACTGGTGGTGCCGGGAACGGTGAATCAGGCCGTTTCATACGACGAATGCTGGGAGCGGTCGACCGAATGCCTGAAAAAACTGTTGCCGGCAGCCGAAAAACTGAACGTGCGCATCTGTATCGAGAATGTCTGGAACAACTTTTTGCTCAGTCCGCTGGAAGCCTGCCGTTACGTAGATCAGTTCAACAGCCCGCAGGCAGGTTTTTATTTCGACTGCGGGAATATCTTAGTGTACGGATGGCCGGAGCAGTGGATTCGCATCCTGGGGCAACG
>JAITAY010000178.1 GCA_031283915.1 Tannerella sp. | reverse complement strand
TAAACAACGGAGGTTTTGGTTGCCGCCTTGATTCTTTCGTAAAAGTCGCGCACCAAGCCGTTGGCCGCTACCATCGCCCTGTAAAAATCCTTGCCTGCTCGATTTCCCATTGCAATCAGATCGTTGGCAAAATGATCGTATTCGTCGATGATGACATAGATTTTAATCCCGGTCACGAATGCCGCATCAAATGCAACGGTCAAAACGTCAATGTTCGGGTCTTTTTCCCCATCTATTTGCTGTATCAAATGTTCGGCATCAGGTATGATATGTTTATATATATTCAAAAACAGACGAATGGCACTCTGTACCTTACTGGAAAAAGACTTTTTAAAGCTTTCCCCGTCGGAAGTATCCAGTCCCGAAAAATCAAATTCAAGCATGGCGTAACTGTTTCTCTCCGGCGTCGGATGTTTGCCGATATACAGCTTGCCGAATACCTGTTCAAAGCCGTCTTTGCGGTTGAGGTCGTAATAATTGTACAGCATCGTAAGAAAGAGGGTCTTTCCGAATTTGCGCGGACGGATGAAAAACTGGTTTGGATTGGATTCGTTTTCCAGCTCTTCTATAAATCGCGTTTTGTCGATATAAACATAATCCCGGAGGATGATGTCTCTGAAATCCGATTTGCCGTAGGGCAAACGCTTGAACAGTCTTTTTTCCATTGTGTAATTATCTATTTATAAAACCCTCCGTAAAGATAGTGGGTTTTTATGATACGACCCTTTTATTTGAACTTTTATTCAGAACAAAAGACTGTCCGGGCAATGCCCGTCCCGCTTTGGGTATCCCCCACACGAATAAAAACATACAGACGGTTGCCAAAATCATCCAATAGATGAGATACCATAGTCATTATTTATCGAGTTTCATTCAAACGATGTTCATTCCCCATATACAATTTTAAACCGCGCGAACGCATCGTTCCGAAGGGAGTGAACACATCGTTCCGAAGGGAGCGAACACATCGCTCCGAGGGGAGCGAACGCATCGTTCCGAAGGGAACGAATGCATCGCTCCGAGGGGAACGAATGCATCGTTCCGGGGGGAACGAATGCATCGTTCCGAAGGGAGTGATGTTAGTAGCCTGCACAAGTTCGTTTTCGATTTCAGCTACAGGCAAGCACACTGTCGAAGACGTACGTCCGCGGTTCCTTCAACAGAGAGGCGTTACTGACAAACTGGGTGGTGATACTCAGTCTGTAATCGCCTGCGGGCAGGTCGGCGGGCGTGATGAAGGTGATCTTCGACGGGTCGTTGATCAGGATCGATGTGGCGGGGATTTGCGTTACCGCGGTGGTATTGATCTCCGTCAGGTAAATGCCCACGCCCGGCGCGTCGCCTGCTATTTTGATTTTGACGCCGGTGAGGTTGACGCCGCCACCCGGTGTGAGGCGGCTGTTGACCCCGCCCGATACCACATCGGTCAACGTGTTGACGTAGAGGCCGGACGAAGCCATGCCGCGTACCTCAACCGCGATTTCCTTCAGGGCGCTGCGCACTTCGAGCGTGGGCGAGGCATGGAGGCGGAGACTGTTTTTACTGCTGTCCCAGCCGGCATGGTCGCCGATGAACGTTCCTTCGACGCCCAGGCTGTTGTGCGTCAGCCCAAATTCCACTTCCCTGGAGTTGCATAGCTCCTCCAGCGCTACTTCCTTCAATATCCCGTAGGCCGCTTTCAGCGTGACGGCGTTGAGATCCGTACGCCGCGCGACGGCGAGAGCAATCAGGTCGTCGATTTTCAGCGACCCGGTGAACAGGACACGACCGAATCGGTCGTCTTTGCGTGCAGTAATCAGCAGTTCGTAGAGTTCTACGATCACTTTAAATAATTTGGTCATAACTGTTTTGGTTTAAGGGGATGCATCAGCCCCTGTCCGGTTCGATGCACCCCGTGTAAAACATTGAATTTACCTGTTCAGTCCGGTTACATGTACCGTCCAGATTTTGGTTGCCCCGCTGGCCGCCGTCACTCTGTATTTGCGCGGCGCGGAGAAATCGCCCGGCACGCCCAGCGTCGGCGCGCCTTCCACCGGCGCGATACTTGCGGCGGTCGACAGGTAAAACTTACCCGTGAGGCTGTTCAGCGAGACCTGTCCGCGGATGGCTTCGGTAAATGTAGTGTTTGCCCCTGCCGCCGGCACCTGCAACGTGCAGGTGATGGTTCCGGAGCCGGAATCGATTACCTTGTCCTGTACCGGCAGACTGATCCACTTGACCGTCTGTTCGCCGTCTATCCACACACTGCCCGGATCCTTGTACCGGTATTCGAAAGTCACATCGGTGATTTCCGCTTCCTCGAAAACGGGCAGTTCATCCAGTCCCGCACGCAGGCAGGAGGTCAGCACGCAGGCCATCATCCACAGTGGAAGCACGCCTGCCATTCGTTTCATGAATTTACTTTTCATTGTCATCTAATTTTGAATGTTCGACATTACCAGCCCGGATTCTGCGGGCCGAGGTTGGGATTGCGATCGATCTGTCCCTGCGGAATGGGCAGCAGGTAGCGCCGTTCTTCCCTGAAAGCACGGGTTCGCGCGTTGCCGTGCGTCACCTCGCCTACATAGAAGGATTTCCGGTCGTGAGCGATTTCGATATAGGTGGGCGGAACGGTCAGTTCCTTGATTTTCCCGCCCGGCTCGGCGCCGTAGTTGGCCGGCCCGCCGTGTTTGCCCCAGCGCAGCAGCGACCAGTAGTAATCGTTCTCCATCACTAATTCGATGCGGCGTTCGCGCTGATAGAGTTTCCAGGCGTCTTCGAGCGTCGAGGCGTTGGAGGGCGGCATCTTGCCGTGCACCGTCCGCGTCTGGTTACAGATGGCTATCGCATCGGCGACGTTGCCTTCGCCCATGCCGGCCAGCCAGAGAATGGCTTCGGCCTTGTTCAGCAGCACCCGCCCGTAGCGCGTGACGACGTAGTGATAGTCCGTCGGCGTCCCGGCCAGAATACGGGGTTGCACGTTGTATACGCCCTTGCGCAGGCAATAGTTGGTCAGACTCATGTGAGGCGCCATAGCCCCGTTTGTCTTGCGCCAGAGATTGCCGTTCACCGTCATGCGGATTTCCTCGTTCCACCACCGGTCATCGTCGCGAACGATGGAAGCCTGGAAACGGGCGTCGCGATTTTTATACATCAAATCGCTGACGGAAACGTCGCCGTTTACCGTGCCGTAAAAGAGGACTTCGGCCTTTTCGCCCTCCGTCGCCCAGTCCGGCGCGCCCTGAGTAATCGTCACACTGTTCTTGAATTGCGTGGATTCGTCCCACCGGACGCCCTGCTGCGTAGCTTCGTCGATCACTTCGTATTCGTCGATCAGGCTCTGGGTCGGCGCCCACCACATCCAGCCGATAAACGGCTGGCCGCCGTTGGTCTCAAACAGCGGGCCGCAATTGTAACGGTTGAGAATATCGTTATTTGTATTCGGCATCACATTCTGTAGCGGGGCAATGCCTTCCGTCGTGGTATTCGCCTTATCCCTGTAGATAGCGAAAATCAGTTCGCCGGAATATCTGTCCTGTTCAGTAAAGATATTTCCGTAATCGGACGCAAGCGTGCCGTTTTTTACATTGTCTGCCGCCGAAATAACCAGCCGCAGCCATTCTCTCCTTTTCGTCTGGTCGGTTTCGTAGGCTGCGCCCTGCAGGGCGATTTCCGAAAGGAACGCATAGCCGGCATCCCGGGACACGTCGCCGCTGGCCACCGTTTCCGGCAGGTCGGGAATAGCTTCCTGAAGATCCTTAATCAGATACGTATAGCTTTCGGTGGTCGACTGCGTAGTGGGCAGCGCCAGGCCGTTGCCGATGGTATCGGCCGGCGACAGTACTTTGTCCACCCATACGAAGCGTCCCATCGTGCGCGCCTGCCGGTAATACAGCGCCGCGCGCAGGAATTTGCCCTTGGCGATTAATTCCTTTGAGTCGCTTTCGGTGAGACCCTGCCCGGCGTATTCCGCCGCCTTCTCGATAATCAGGTTGCAGCGGCGGATGTTGCCGAAGTCGCCTAATCCGCCATCCCCATTGTAACGGTCCATTTCATCCCGTACAAATCCGCCCGTTCCGTTGTTGTGGACGGTGTTGTTGGTACGTTCTTCCCAGCTCGTCTGGTTGCCGTTGACGTATCCGTACATCACGGCGCTGACGGTTCCGGTAACGAAGGCGTCGGCCGTCGCCCTTGACCCCCAGACGGTCGCTTCATCATAACTCTCGAACGGTTGCGTGTCCATCACATTGCAGGACGAAACCATCCACATCACGGCCGGTACTGCCAGCCACGCAGCCCTTATTGCTTTTTTTACTTTCATGTCATTACTGTTTTAAAATCCAACATTTAAACTTACCGACCAGATTCGTTCCAGCGGATAGTCGTAGTTATTTGTACTGCCGTTTTCGGGGTCTAACCCAAATTTGGTAATGGGCGACAGGGTGAACAGGTTCTGTCCGCTTAACACCACATCCATCTTGTAAATCCACTTGACGTTACGCAGCAGTTTTGTTCTCAAATCGTATCCCAGCTGCAACGATTTCAGGCGGATATAACGTGCGTTGACCATCCAGAAATCCGACGTCTGGTCGTTGTTCTGACCGTTGACGTTCGCGTTTACCATCGGCCTCGGATAGGTTGCATTGCGATTGTCCGGCATCCAGTAATCCTGCTGATAGGGGTATATCATACCGGCCTGTATGGAACTGCCTCTGACGACGTCGTCCAGGTACAGGTCTCTGGAAGTAGCGCCCTGGAAGAGAATATTGGCAAAAACACCCTTGTAGTTCAGGTTGGCAAAGATACCGTAGTTGCCGCGCGGAAATCCATTTTTCCCGATGCGCCGCTGGTCGCTGTCGTTAATAAATCCGTCGCCGTTCGTATCCTGATATTTGATGTCACCGGCCGCCAGGTCAAATGATCCCTCGCGACGGGGCGAATTCATTACGTCGTCCGAACTT
>JAITAY010000083.1 GCA_031283915.1 Tannerella sp. | reverse complement strand
TTCTCCGGGCAGAAATGTTCCGCTCCGAACTTTTCCCCGGGAGAAAATGCCTCCTAACGGAAATCAGCGCTTTCTCCCTTCACTGTTTTGAATGAAGTATTTCTTCGATCTGCTCTCTGCCGAGATGGAAGAAGGTCTGTAGTTGCTCGATGGAAAGACCGTTTTGATGTCCGGTAATGACCAGTTCTCTTTTACCTTCCGCCTTGCCTTCCGCCCTGCCGATTTCGATTCCTTTCACCAAGCCTTTCTCCTCGCCGATTTCCACCCCTTTCGCTTTGCCGATTTCCATCCCTTTCATTATACCTTTCTCTTCGCCTTCCGCTATGGCATCCGCAACGAAAGTGCGTGAAATGAGAACGGCATCCAGGTACTGGTCATACGCCAGCAGTTCGGCTTTGGTGTAGGAATGGCGTTCCAGATATTTGACCGCGTCCCGCGTGACCGATTCCCGCAGCAGTTCCTCCGGTACGCTTTCGGAACCTTCCCGAATTTTAGTGAGGAACGTCAGCCATAAATCATACAGCTTCTTTTCGGCTCGGTTTACAGGACGGAATTTCGGCAGCTCGATAAAAACCAGTTCCAGACCTTCGATCTGTTTTTCCACATTTTCGATGTTCACAATCTTGTAGTCGTGGTAGAAAATGTTTGGATCCGGGTCGAAAATGTCGTTTACGAAGTTCAGCGCGTATACGGGCTGTATCAGACGGTAGTCACCGCCCGCGTCCAGCTGCCTTACATACGCCTTGGAGGCGTTCAGCAGTACCCGACGTTTAAAACTGTTGGTCCACCGGATCTGCATTTCGACGATGAACTGACGTCCCTCATTGTCGGTGCAGCAGACGTCGACGATGGAATCTTTCAGTACCGGAATTTCGGGGATCAGTTCGGGAGACTGATACTTCAAACTCACGATCCGACGGTCCCGCTCCAGCGGAAGCATGCTGTTGAGCAGACTCATGCACAGGTCTTCATGTTCGCCGAAGATGCGTTTGAAGGTCAGGTCGTTTTTAGGATCAAGATAATGTGCCATAACTGTACTTTTTCTGTTTTACAGAACAAAGCTACATGAAAACCTTGCAATTTCCAAAAAGGGTATGTAAAAAAACAGGGCTGCCCCTGCGTTTGACAGTATCATTTGACGGATCCCCGTGATGAATCGCGGCCGGGTCTTTCAAGGCGCAGAATACCGCGCCCGCATCCGGGCAGGGCTTCATCTCGAAAATGCGTTGTCGACCATGCTCAAATATGATCGGCTACGTGCAATCTGCCTGCGGAACAGCCTCCCGTGTACATGAGGGCAATCTATATGAACCGTTCTGTTATGAACGCTTCTTCTCCATTCCGGCATACTCTCAGGCCGACGCACAATTCCGCCCTGTGAATTTCACAGGAGGGGGGATTGTGTCTTTTGGAAACATGACAGTCTTGACCGGTTTCTTGCCTGTCAAATGCTGCGCTTCATAATATACCGTTCTCTTTATGAAATAAAAAAATCAGGCGTCGCAAATCATGTTTCAAATTTAACCGGATCTTTAAATCCTGACAGATGCAAGTCCGGTCACAATGTCAAAAAAACGGTATTGAGAACCAATTGTAAATGACCTATTTTTGCAGACAGTATGCAATGATTTTTAATCAGACACAAGTCTCATGAAGTTTCGACTGTTTTTCCGTTTCGCCGCGTATCTCAAACCCTACTGGGGGAAAGAAGCTGTTTTGCTGCTGATGATGATTCTCTCCAGTGCAGGCGCGCTGGTATCACCCTACGTACTGAAGATCATCATCGACACCGTCTTTCCGTCGCATGATTATGTACTGCTGCTCGAAATCCTTTTCATTCTGCTGGGGATTAACATCCTGCGGCTGGCTATCGGCTATTCCTCCGAGTATCTTTTCGAATGGGTCAGCAACCATATCACCCGTGACATCCGAATCGACCTTTTCCGGCATCTGATGCAGCTGCCCGTTTCTTTTTTTGACAAAAACAGATCCGGAGACCTGGTACATCGCGTAAACAGTGAAGTCAACAGCATTCAAAGTATCCTGACCGGAACCGCCGTACGGCTCATCAACAGCGTCTGTACCATTGCGGGACTGGCTATTATGCTGTGTATCCTGAACTGGCAACTGTTCCTGGTTTCCATGACCGTCATGCCTTTTATATTCCTGAACACGCGCCTGTTTCAGCCCAAAATACAGCAGACCGTCAAACAAAGTCGTGAAAAAGACGCCGACATATTGAGTTTCCTCATGGAACGGTTTGCCAACATCAAGCTGATTAAAAGCTATGTACACCAGGATCCGGAGCAGAACGGACTGCTACGGCATATCCGGGAACAGACCGGTCTGAATCTCAAAAATGTACGGTTACGGGCTACCACACAGAACATCACCATGCTGTTCACTATGATGGTTCCCCTGCTGATCCTCGGCATGGGTGGAAAATCGGTTATGGCCGGTACGATGACCGTAGGGGCACTGGTCGCCTTTATTCAGTACATGAACCGCATTTTTGATCCGTTCCGTAACCTGATGGGGCTGTATTTTGATGCTATACGCGCGGCTGTATCCATGCAGCGGATATTCGACCTGATGGAAATCCAGCCGGAAGACAGTGCCGGAACAGCCGATATTCAACTCAAACAGGACCTTATTTTCCGGAACGTTCATTTCAAATACGAGGATACCGCCGTTTTAAACGGCCTTGAATTTACTTTTCATTATGGCAAGAAATACGCGCTGGCAGGGGGAAGCGGATGTGGAAAAAGCACGCTGACAGCCCTGCTGTGCCGCTTCTACCACCCTCAGGAAGGCGCTATACGTATCGGGGATACGGACATTCGCCGGATAAATATCCATGCCCTGCGGCAACGTATTGCATGGATCAGTCAGGACAATCAGCTGTTTCACGACAGCATCGAAGCCAACATCCGTTACGGAAGGCCGGAATGCCGGCCGGACGAACTCGCGGAAGCAGCCCGTCGGGCCGGCATCGCCCCGCATATCGAATCCCTTCCCGAAAAATTCGACACCCGGATCGGCGACCGCGGCGCCGGTCTTTCCGGCGGACAGCAGCAGCGGATTGCCATTGCACGAGCCATACTGAAGAACGCAGACATTATCATCCTGGACGAAGCAACGGCCGCCCTGGATTCGGACAGTGAAAAGAGCATACTGGAGGCCCTCTGTACATTATATGCAGACAAAACTGTGATTATTATCAGTCACCGGATGAGTACCATCCGGAACGTGGATGAAATCGTATGTCTGGACAAAGGTAAAGTAGTGGAAAACGGTTCTCATGAGATGTTACTGCAGAAAAAAGGATTTTACTGTCAACTGTTTAAAGAACAAATGGATTAAATGGAAAAAGCCTTATTTATAGAAAGTGTGCCACGGTTATTCGGTATGCTGTTCCTTCCCGATCCGGAAATCCGGAAATCAACCGCTTATCTGGTGATTCATCCGTTGGCCGAAGAGAAGAAAAGCGCTCACCGCACGCTGGTGGAACTGTCGCGGCAACTGTACCGGTACGGATATCCGGTGTTGATGTTTGACCTGCGCGGATGCGGCGACAGCGAAGGCGACTTCGGTACAGTCCGGCTGGATGAATGGCTGTCGGATATTCATGTGGCTGCCGGCCTGTTAAAGTCGTTTGCGGCGTGTGACAGGATGCATGTGGTGGCATTGCGTTTTGGAGCCTTCCTTGCACAGTGCTACGACCGGAAACATCCGGGAGACATCACCGAACATGTCTGGATTGAACCGGTCATGCGTCCGGCGGATTACCTGCGAAGATCCCTGCGTCACAAACTGATGAAGGAACTCTGTACTGGTGGCGCCGTCACTTCAAACAGAGACGGACTGCTGCAAAATCTCCAGAGTCAAAGAAGCATCGACTTTGACGGATACGAAATCGGATCAGGTATGTATCTGGATTTTCTGTCGCCAGGGTATCAGACAGACAGGCAGGCAGAAACAGAAAACAGAAAAAGGGGTCTGCTGGTTTCCGTTTCCCTGAATGGAAAAATGAGCAAATCCCTGCAGGAAGCCGGCGCTCTCTACCCGGAAATGAAGACCGTCTGTGTACAGATGGAACTGTTCTGGAACAAAGTAGACGATACCGACAGTACCGCATTGATAGAAAGTATCCGCAATCATGTTACCACAGACAGTATATGAACGAACAAATTTTTGATGTAGGAGTGAACGGTGAAACGATTTACGGGATATGGAACCGGCCGGAGACTGTTTCTGTCATATCCGGCAACCCGGTCGTCATCCTGCTGCACGGATGGGGCGGATACCGGACGGGACCGCATGACATGCTGGTCAAATTAGCCCGTCGTCTGGGAAGAGCAGGATACAGCTGTTTCCGGTTTGACTTCCGGGGAAAAGGCTACAGTCAGGGTGACAGCCGGAAGACCGGCAACCGTACGATGCTGGAAGACCTGGAAGCAGTCATCCGATATATTCAGGCTCACTTAAATCATCCGCAAATCATATTGGCCGGGATTTGTTCCGGTGCAAGACTGGCGCTTTACTGCGCACGTAACGGAAAATATCCGCTCCTGCATGTAATTGCCATGTCCAGTCCGCTATTGCGTCAGCAGGAAATGGCGTCCACGCTGGCCGCCGGTCAGTCCAAAAGTACCCTTCAGACGTATTTCAGGAAAATGTTCCGAAAAGAGACCTGGCTGAAACTCACCAGTGGAGAAATTCATTTCAAGGCTGTGTGGAAGAACATGCTCCGGCCTGTGGCTGACTTACTGTTACTTTCCGTACACGGAAGAAAAAAAAGAAAACGGAAAACCAAAGGTCATCCGGCTGGAACGAAGCCTTCCGAAGCGCAGCCGTTCGGCCGGTTACAAGGCCGTCTGTTGTTGATTCACGGTGAAAAAGACCCGGAAACCAAACCGGCGCTTGCGCAAATTCATGACATGCTGCAACGACACGGCATTTCGTCGGATACACACATTGTGAAAAAAGCCAATCACAGTTTTTACTCGCTGGCCTGGGAAAGGGAAATCCTGCAAGTCATCGAAGACTGGCTGAGAACAGAGACGAAATGAAAATGATTTTCAGGCAATGCATTCCGGCATACGTTATATGTGCGCCCCTGTATCACATATCTGTGTCGGATAAAAGCAAAACAAAGAAAATTCTATTTCTGCACAGTTCCACAGCGATGGGCGGTGCAGAATACAGCCTGCAGGAACTGCTGTCCGGTTTGGGCCGCTTTCCGGCGGCGCTGCATATGGTTATTTCGCCGCAGGAACCGCTGTACCGGCATATCGTCCGGCTACCGGTACAGCGTCATGAATGGTGCCTGCCTTATCTGAAAAAGCCGGACACGCTCATCGCCTGCATCCGGGCATTGAAAACCGTCTGTTTAAACGCAATCAGAGTATACCGCCTAGTCCGCAAAGAGCGGATACAAACTGTCCATTGCAATACGTTCCGCACCCTGCCTTACTGTTTGTTTGTAAAATGGTTCACCCGCATCCGGATTGTCTGCCATTGCCGTGACAACATCCGTTCCGCCCGGCTTGGCCGGTTCATCCGGTACATGGCAGATGATGCGATTGCTGTTTCAGCATACATTCACAGGCAGCTTCCCCGTGCAAACAGCACGTTCAGGACACATATAATTCCCAACGGTATCCGTCTTTCGCGATTTACGCCTGGTGATACATCCGCTCTGCTGCGCAGGAAGTATTGCCTTCCGGAGGATGTGACGCTGATTGGAAACATCGGTCGGATTCTCCCGTGGAAAAACCTGTACGATTATCTATCGGTTGCCCGACGATTATTGCAAGATCATCCAAAACTTCATTTTTTCATTGTTGGTCCGGCCACGGATGAAGTCTATACTTCCCGTCTGCGAAAGCAGATTCGGGTCTGGGGACTGACGTCCTTTTTTACCTTTACCGGACAGACAGATAATATGGTACCCTGTCTGTCGGGATTTGCTGTTCTGCTGCATACGGCGCATGAGGAGCCGTTCGGTCGCGTGCTGATGGAAGCGGCGGCATCGGGTGTACCGGTGGTCGCATATGCTTCCGGAGGGGTTTCGGAGATCGTGGAACATGGTCAAACCGGTTATCTGGTTCCGGACGGACAAATCGAACAGATGGCCGGGTTCACGGCTTCCCTGCTGCACTGTCCGGCGCTGCGCAGATCCATGGGGCAAAAGGCGCGGGAGAGAGCAATTGCTCTGTTCGATAAAAGGGATTATGTTCGAAACATTTATAAATTGCTGACACATGATTAATGTTCTGTATAACGCACTCCATCTGACCGGTTCGTTTTCGGGCGTACAGCATACAGAAGAACAGCTGATGAAAACAGCCCTGTTTCATCCATATCCGGAGATTCGTTTCGAGGCGCTGTGTCCGGAAAACTATCAGCCGGATTTCCGTTTCCCGTCCCATCCGTTTATCAGAGTGGAAGCAGACATGGCCACGCGATGGAAACGAATCGGATACGAGCATCTGCGGATGAACCGGTGTTCCGAAGCACGACAGACTCATATTCTGCACTGCCCGGCTTATGTTCTGCCGTGGCGTTGCAGGACATTAAGCATCGTGACCGTTCATGATACGATTGCCCTGGATTTTCCGGAATACTGTCCGCCCGGCAATTCCTCCTATTTCCGGATAGCCTTGCCCCGCTCTGTCCGGCAGGCAACTAAAATCATTGCCGTATCTCATACGGTGAAATGCGATATTCTCCGCCACTTCTCCGTCAATCCGGACAAAATAGAGGTTATTTACCACGGAATTGACGACCGGTTCAAAAAGAGAGTGACGGAGAAAAAATTAAGTGAAGTACGCCGGAAATACGATTTGCCGGAGAAATTCATCCTGTTTGTCGGAAATATCGAGCCCAAAAAAAATATTTCCCGGCTGATCGATGCCTGCCTGGACGTGTTTCGACAGTCCCGGATTCCACACTCGTTAGTTGTAGCGGGACGGTTTACATGGAAATCCCAGAATGTGCAGAAAAAAATAGCCCGGTGCAAAGACCGGCGAATCCTCTGTACAGGATACATTGACTCATCCGATTTGCCAGCTGTTTATACACTGGCCGATTTATTTGTATTTCCCTCCCTGTACGAGGGCTTCGGCCTTCCACCCCTGGAAGCGATGGCCTGCGGTACGCCCGTGATCGTGTCCGGCGCCGGCGCCCTGCCGGAGATCACCGCCGGTCATGCACTGACGGTCGACCCCCTTTCGGTGGAATCTGTCGGCGAAGCGATTTACCGCATGTTGCACGAACCGTCCCTGAGGAGCCGGTTCATTGAATCCGGCCGGCAACACGCCTGCGGGTTTCAATGGGAAACGGCCTGGCGAAAAACGGCCGGTTTATATGATTCTGTTTATCGAAAATATGAAAAGTCATGTTGAAAAAAATCATCTGTCAGATACGGAAAAATCCGATTGTCAGAGCCTCGCTGCTTCTTTCCGCCATTACAGTTCTTGTAAAGGTTGCCGGATACGCTGAAAAAATACTGCTGGCTTACTACTGGGGAACAGGTTATGAAGCGGATGCCTGCAATGCCATATTCGCCTTTATATTCAGTATCTTTGTTTTTTTCAGAGAAATCATAGAACCCGGATTTCTGAATACTTTTCTCAAAGCCAGACACGAATCCGGAGAAAGAAACGCATGGCACGTTTTCTTTTCCGTTTTCCGGCTGATTTTTCCCGCAGGAATATTTGTTTCGCTCGGTCTCTTTCTGTTTCCGAATCAGATCGTACACGGCGTACTGCCCGGTTTTAGCGGCGAACGCTTTGAGCTGACCTCCAGGTTAATTCGGTATGCCTCTTTGACCTGTATTTTCATGATTCCATCCACGCTGACTTACATTACACTTACGGCATACAAACGATTTACGCCGGCTGCCATCGGAGATCTGGTTTTCAAACTCGGCATTGTGATCTGTATCCTGCTTTTTGCAGGCCGGGCAAGTATCTTTTCCGCCGTTTACGGGATGGTTTGCGGCGCCATCGTCAAACTGGCTGTTCACGGGATCGCCCTGCGGAAAAACATGTCATTTAAAAATACAGGCATCCATTCAAAATACATACGCGCCGTCTGGGTACTGGCATGGCCGCTACTGATCGGGATTATCTTCTCTCAAATCAGCACATTGACGGATAATGTGTTTGCCTCTTACTTGCAGGAGGGAAGCATCTCAGCGCTTAACTATGCAAAGAAAGTAGTCGAACTGCCTGTTGTAGTATTTCCATATGCGCTCAGCATCGTTGTTTTCCCGTTTTTTTCCGAGCTTCATATTGAGAAAAATATGCACCGATCACGCAAATTGTTGCGTGAAACACTGAAATGGATTACGGTCGTATTTATCCCTCTGGCAGTTCTCCTTTTCTTCTTTTCAGACACGGTCACGCAACTTGTTTTCCAACGCGGTGCCTTTGACGATTCATCAACGGGTCTCACATCCGCGCCATTGGCGGTGTACGCACTTGGAATGCCCGCCTTTGCCATTGAAACTGTGCTTGTGATCTTCTATTTCTCCGTAGCCGATACTAAAACACCGGTATTTACCGGCATCTGCTGTGCAGTCATCAATATTGTTCTTACATGGATACTGGTTCAATATATTGGACATACAGGAATTGCCTGGGGACTCGTTGTATCCAAAACACTGAAAGTCTCTATTCTGTTATACTTGTTAAGATATAAATTTAACAAAAAAACAGCAGCAGCATGAAATCCAATGGTATTGCATATATTCTGGCTGAATTTCCATCTCACACGGAAACGTTTATTTCAAAGGAGGCTGTCTATATCAGCCAGTCATTTCCTCTTTTTATTTTTGCACTGAAAAAGGGAAAAACGGATGCCCTGCTCCCAACTGCATTTGAACAAAGACTTCAATATCTCCCAAAGCGGACATCGTGGCAAATGATAAGACATTTCCCTGTTTCCGGGCTGTTCTCTCTCCGAAGCAGCATCAGAAAGAATATTCATCGAATAAAAGTCCTGTGGACAAGCCATTACATTGCCGAACAGATTAAGCAGCTTCCCATACGGCACATACATGCCCACTTTGCCGGTTATCCTGCGGAAATCGCCTGGCAGGTATCCCTCCTGTCAGGTCTATGCTTCAGCTTTACGGCACATGCCCATGACATTTACGTACACGTAGATAATCTGGCAGATCAAATCAGGGCTGCTTCCTTTATCACAACCTGCACGGAATATAACAAAAAATGGATGAATCGTTTAGTTCCGAACGAACAGAACAGGATACATCTTGTGTACCATGGCGTCGATTTGGACAGTTGGCCATATCAGCCATCACTGCCGGAAACCAAAGAAATCGTACAGATTCTTTCTATTGGACGGCTGATTGAAAAAAAAGGATTTATATACCTGCTGGATGCTCTGCGGCAGCTGAAGGAGAAAAAATATTCAATACAGTTATCCATCGCCGGAGACGGAAAGGAAAAGGAAAAGTTGAAAGATTTCTGCCGACGACACGGTTTGGAGCAGTCGGTTCTTTTCCCTGGCTGGCAAACGCCGGAACAAATTAAACGGCAGCACACCAGTTCCGATATCTTCGTTCTGCCGTCCATTATTACAGACGACGGCGACAGGGATGGTATTCCCAATGTCATACTGGAAGCCATGGCGACAGGGCTCCCGATAATCAGCACTTCCGTATCGGGTATTCCGGAAGTCATACGGCATCATCACAACGGATTACTGGTTTCGGAAAAGGACAGTTGCCGACTGGCTCAGGCGATCTCTTACCTGATAGACAATCCATGTTTACGAGTTCGCTTTGCTGAAAATGCCCGAAAAACAGTCGAGAAACGATTTAATCACGAACATTGTAATGCACGCTTAAAGGAATTATTTAAACCTGCGGAAGAAGGCGACGATATAAATCCCGGTGCTGTTCGACAAAACGCTTGAACGGGAAGGGGTTTTCCGTGTCATTTCTTTTGTCCGGAACGAAGCGGTCTGATATGATCTTTAGAATTTCCTCCGATAGCCTGTATGTATCATTTTGAGGGAGGCAGACAATTCCGGTTTTCCCGGCAAAATATTCCATGCCGTCAGTATAAGTTACTAACATGGGAATATTAAAGTGGAGCGCCTCCAGGTAGGTATATGGCAATCCTTCCCAAAGAGAAGTGGCCACAAACACATCTGCCATCGAATAAAGAGGTTCAACGGAGTCGACATGCCCGCATATCCGGACTTGATCGGAGATACCATACCGGTCAATCTGTTTCGTCAGACTGTTTCGGAACGGGCCTTCGCCGGCAATGATAAACGTTACATTTCTGTCATGTTGCAATACCATCCGGGCTGTTTCTATAAATCGGTTCCAGTTTTTTTGCTTGACCATCCGGCCAACGCCAATGACTATCCTGTGACTGTCCGGAATGTTCCATGTTGACCGTGCCTGCCGGCAGTTCATCCGAATGTAATTGTCCGGGTCGATGGCATTGTCGATGATGACAGCTTTTGTGACCGGATGAATCCGCGCCTGCTTTAAAATGCTCCATTCCGTCCCCGAAACAACAAGAGCATGTGTCCTTTTGGCCAGTATTCGCTCAATCCACATGTAAAATCGCCGTTTATATCCGGTACATGTCTGAAAATAAAAACAGTGTGGCGTATACACCATAACGGGAACCTGCATAAAAAAAGCTGCCATACGAAAAAGCGCCCCAGCCTTGGAACTGTGAGCATGAACAATATCAAACCGTTTTTTCCGCAAATAGAAGCAGATCTCAAACAGTGCACGGACATCTTTCAAAGATACGTATCCCGGCATAAAGACCGTATCGACACAGATGCCTTTTTGTCGCATGAACACAACGGCAGCCTGCGTATCAGCTTCATATACTTCATTCGGCAAAACTACCGTAATATCAAATTCATCCCGATTCAGGCGGGTGGCCAGGCAGGTGACATGTTTCAACGTTCCGCCGCCTGCCGATTCCAGTGCATAAAGCAATCTTTTTTTCTTCACACGATTCCCGATTATGTGTGTAAAAATACGCCTTTTATTTCGTTTACCAACACAAAATTTGTATACCAAGAGAAAAAAACATTCGTTTTGTACGCTTTATATTTAAAATTACTCAATTAATATTTCGATATAGGGAAGCAGAAAAACTTTTATTCTTGCGATCGACTTTTTGTAAAATCTCATCATATTATACAGATAACTTATTTGATACAATATTAAAAAATCTTATCACAAACAACAAGTTTTATTTTTTCCCTTTTGTTTAATTTTTTGGATATGAGTTGTTTGATAAGTGCGATACAATGCGGTAGCATTGTGTAAAATGTGTTTTTCGTTTTGGGTAAGGGAATGTATGGTTAAGTGTGAAAGGAACGAAAAATTTTCCTTATTCAAAATTATTCTTTATTCATAATAGCTGCAAATTCCCACAACTGATTTTTATAAAATATTGTTTATCAATGATTTGTTGTGGTATTCTCCTTCTTTAAAGGCTGCAAATTCCCACAACTAATTGTCGAAGGCTGCAAATTCCCACAACTAAACCCGGTTCCGGCCTCAAAAGGCTGCAAATTCCCACAACTAAACCCGGTTCCGGCCTCGAAAGGCTGCAAATTCCCACAACTAAACCCGGTTCCGGCCTCGAAAGGCTGCAAATTCCCACAACTAAAATGAAGGTTTTGTTGAAAAACAAGGGATTTTCCACGTAAATGCCTTGGATGGCTGCAAATTCCCACAACCAACTGCCGAAGGCTGCAAATTCCCACAGCTAAATCATCGAAGGCTGCAAATTCCCACAATTAAAATCTGCCGTTAGGGAATATATCTTTTATAACCGAATTTAGAATTTCGTTTTTACGCTTTTGGTCGGCGTTACTAAACCACCATTCAAAAAGTTTTTCTTTATCTATGGGTTGGCCAATTGCCCTTTGTCTTTCATGATAGTCAGTATTATCCTTTTTCAAACTTCCCATGTATGAATATCCAACACGTTCTAAAAGCTTTGCCCAAAATCCAACGAGTTTTTCTTCAAAGTAGGTTAGACAAACATCCGAAAACTGGAACAATACGTGATATTGAAGTTTCGACTTATTTTCGGGATTTGGGTCAGCGATAAATTGATAATTGAACGAATATGTCATTTTAGACTTTATATTATCCAATGCGCGTTTTACAGATGTTTTCCGGTTTTTGGGAACGCTTATAGTGTAATTAAAAACGTTTGCCAAGTCATCAACCGTTGTGATATAGTTGTGTTGATTTCTGGCTTTTGCTGTTGCCACCATACGTGCATAAAAGATATAAAAATTTCTGTATGAACTTGTTGCGTCCGATGATTTTGCTGCCAAATTTTTATAATCCTCATAATCAAGTACAAAAAAACGCGCAAAGGCGGCATTTAGTATATCAGACCCTAAAACAATTGAATATGTACGCTTTGTATTTTTTTTCGTTGTTGCGTCATACAGAATCTCGACGGATTTGAATATCTGATAGGTATTTATGATGGGGTTACCGTCCTTACTCCAGCGATGAAATATTACATTTTCTTTTGCCGCTCGGTATAAAGCATACTCAAACAGACTGTCACACTCATGTCCGTCAATCAGTTTTGGCGGTTTGTTTTTATTGTTCCAGATGTCGAGCCGTCTGTACAATTCTGACTTGTTATAGCCCATATCTCGACAAAAGTCATCAATAGAAAATGTGATATTGTTAAAAATATCCTTTGAGGTAAACTGCCGCTTGATAACGTAGATAAAAGCATCGCGCACAATCCCTGCCTGTTTTCCAAATTGTTCGGTCATGGCGTCAACGTCGAACGCCATATCGTGCGGAACACGGGCTAAATTTGTATTTATTTCACCATTCTGTATCATAATCGTAAATGTCTAATTT
>JAITAY010000081.1 GCA_031283915.1 Tannerella sp. | reverse complement strand
GGCATTCCCGACAGCCTCTTTTGTTCCAAACCATTTTATTGCTTACTTTTGCGGCTGTTATGAAACAATATATGAATTTGCTTGAAGACGTGCTCTGGCAGGGGGTGGAAAAACAGGATCGGACGGGCACGGGGACACGAAGTATCCCAAAATCAACCCTGGTACATGACTGCTGGAAGCCTTACTTCAAAACCGGCTGTGGGAGTCATCAAATTTGTACTGCTCATCTGCTTCGGGAACTCAAATACCTCAATCAACTCTATGAAGATGAATGGACAAAATCCCTGTCAAGTTTATTGACAGACGCTCTGCAACTGAAAAGAGAACTGCTGCCGGTTGATGATCTCCGGCCGGTTGAGAAACGAAAACAGTTGGAACTGCGGCTCGAGGGATTACTGCAACAGCAACTTGACTCAAAATATAAAAAGCGGATCACTTTCCAAAAACGATTGACCGACTACCGGCAATATATCTTCCGTTTCCTTTACAGTTTCGATGTTCCACCGGATAATAATGCTTCCGAACGGGCAGTAAGAACTTTCAATGTCAAGCAGAATGTTTCCGGACTTTTCCGGTCAACTGACGGCGCTACGGCTTTTGCAATCATCCGTTCGGTGATTGATACCGCTATCAAAAATTCTCAAAATGTTTGGGGCGCTTTGAATCCTGTCGCTGGTATAGCTGAATAGTTACAATTTGAAGAGTATGCAAAACAAGAAAGTATTAGTGTTTCTGGCAAAGGCGTTTGAGACTATGGAATTTTGTGTTTTCATAGATGTTCTTGGTTGGGCAAGAGTGGATTATGGACATGATTTATCCGTTGACACTTGTGGTTTTACTGAAAAAGTTATAAGCACTTTTAATGTACCTGTAATAGTAGATAAAACCATTGATGAAATAAACGTTGACGAATACGACGCCATAGCAATACCTGGCGGATTTGGGGAATTTGGTTTTTATGAAGAAGTATACGACGAAAGGTTCTTAAAACTAATCCGGGAATTTAATACACAGGGTAAAATTATTGCGACCGTTTGTTCCGGTGCGTTCCCTGTGGCAAAAAGCGGAGCACTAAAGGATCGGAAAGGAACTACTTACCATCTGAAAGACGGCTATTATCAGGAAAAGCTGAAAGAATTCGGAGTGAATGTTGTGAACGAGCCAATAGTGGTGGATGGCAATATTATTACATCTTATTGTCCGGAGACAGCTCCAAGGGTCGCATTTGAATTATTGAAAATGCTGACCTCTGAAGAAGATATGTTAGTAATAAAAAAGGCTATGGGCTTTTAAGAAGTTATAAGTTATAAATATATCAAAAAATGAAAATTGGGTTCTTTCAATACAATGTTATATGGAGAGACAGAGATGCTAATCTCGCTTATATCCGAGAAAAGATAAAGGATTTAACATTTGATTTGTTGGTGTTGCCCGAATTCATCACCAGTGGATATGCCTTTGATTCAAAGGAAGAACTGATTCCTTTTGCTGAAAGCTTGAATGATAGTTATACAGTTAATTACTTAACAGGTTTGATGAAAGGTTGTAGAGGCTATATTACAGGCACGATACCTGAATTAAGTGAAAACAAATTGTATAATACCTCCATCGTAGTCGGTTCGGAAGGATTAGTAACTTCTTTCAGAAAGATCCATTTGCCCGAATATGAAAAGCGTGCTTTCAGTGCCGGAAATAAAGCCGTATCCTGTCAGTGCAAAGGAGCTAAAGTCGGGTTGACGATTTGTTTTGACGCTTGGTTTGCCCCTTTAAGTTCCAAATTAAAGGAGCAGGGAGTGGATATAATCTGTCATTCGGCTTGCTTTGGAGGAGCAATCACCCCTACAATTATCCCCATTCGGGCATTGGAGAACCAATGTTTCTATATAAGTTGTAATCGAATCGGTACGGAGTTGTTTGATGGAGAGCCTGATACTTACCGTGGAGAAAGCCAAATCGTCAGTCCGGATGGAAAGGTACTGGTCAAAGCCGAAAAAGAAGAACAGCTATCTATTATCGACATCGATCTGTCGGAGGTCAACCATCCGGCTTTCGGTAGTTTAATTATGAAAGATTTTGTTTCGGAACATTCCAAATATAATATTGAGATAAAATGAAAAGAGTTGCTTTAATAAAAGTATGGAAAATGATACATGATCCTGCCAAAAACACGGTTTTTGGCTAACTCTTTTTTCGGATGAAATACACCGTGTGTGTTTCATCCCGGAAACTTTTTGAATGAAATACATCGTGTATTCCCTCCGGGCGATCATCTGAAATCATCAGGCATTCCCGACAGCCTCTTTTGTTCCAAATCATTTTATTGCTTACTTTTGCGGCTGTTATGAAACAATATATGAATTTGCTTGAAGACGTGCTCCGGCAGGGGGTGGAAAAACAGGACCGGACAGGCACGGGGACACGAAGTATCTTCGGGTATCAGATGCGGTTCGACCTGCGCGAAGGATTCCCGCTGCTCACGACCAAAAAACTGCACTTGAAATCGATCATTTACGAACTGCTGTGGTTTTTGCAGGGTGATACGAACGTGCGCTACCTGCAGGAACACGGTGTACGCATCTGGAACGAGTGGGCGGACGAACACGGCGACCTGGGACACATCTACGGTTATCAGTGGCGTTCCTGGCCGGATTATAAAGGCGGTTTCATTGATCAGATCGGCGACGCCGTTCACGCCATCAAGCATCATCCCGATTCGCGACGCATCATCGTCAGCGCCTGGAACGTGGGCGATCTTGCCAACATGAACCTCCCGCCCTGTCACGCACTCTTTCAGTTCTGCGTGGCGGGCGGACGGCTGAGTTTGCAGTTGTACCAGCGGAGCGCCGATATTTTTCTGGGTGTGCCGTTCAATATCGCTTCCTATGCGTTGCTGTTGCAGATGATGGCGCAGGTGACCGGACTGGAAGCAGGCGATTTCATCCATACGCTGGGCGATGCACATATCTACAATAACCACCTCAAGCAGGTGCAGTTGCAGTTGACGCGCACGCCGCGTCCGCTCCCGCAGATGAAAATCAATCCCGACGTAAAATGTATTTTCGACTTCCGCTATGAAGATTTCGAACTGGTCAATTACAACCCCTACCCGCATATCAAGGGTGAAGTATCAGTGTGAATTTCCATAATTCAAAGCTTGTTATGAGTATTATTTCCATTATTGTAGCCACGGATGAACAGGGAGCAATCGGCAAAGACCGGCAATTGCTGTGGCACCTGCCTCGCGACCTGAAACATTTTAAGGAAATTACAACCGGTCATACGGTGATTATGGGACGGAAAACGTTTGAATCCCTGCCCGGTGGCGCCTTACCCAACCGGAGAAATATCGTCCTCAGCGCCGACCCTGACCGGCATTATGCACATTGCGATCTCTACCGTTCGTTGCAGGAGGCGCTGATTGCCTGTGAACAGGAGGAAGAGGTGTTTATCATCGGCGGCGCCAGTGTGTACCGGCAGGCGATGGCGATCGCAGGGAAAATGTACCTGACCAGAGTGCACCATACATACGCGGAGGCAGATGCTTTTTTCCCGCCGTTCACTGCTGAGGCATGGACGGAAACAGCCCGCCAGGATTTCCCTCCGGACGACAAAAATCCGTATGCTCACACTTTTTTTACGTATGTAAGAAAAAATAATGGATATTCGGATACAGCTAAAAAGAATTAGCACTAACTTTGCCTCGATATTAACTATAAATATAAAGAATAATATGAAACGTGTTTTATTTGTATTGATGGCTGTTCTGCTGAGTTCCGGAATGGCCTATGCGCAACAGAAAGAAGCGTCTATTTCAGTGGTAGACAGTGTAACGTATGATTTTGGAGATATCAACGAAGCCGACGGGCCGGTATCTCATACCTTTACCATTCTCAATAATGGCGAGTTGCCGTTGGTTATCTCAAGAGTAGTGGCTTCGTGCGGTTGTACGACTCCCGAATGGACGAAAGAACCGATTGCTCCGGGTAAAACCGGCGAGGTGAAAGTCACTTACGATCCGAAAGGACGGCCGAACAGGTTTACGAAACCGGTCAGTATCTACAGTAACGGGAGTACCGGTAGCTATACGCTGACGATCAAAGGGAATGTAATTCCCAAGCAATCATAAGCCGGGAACAAAATGTTGAAAACAACACAGGTAGTTGCCCTTATTCTTTTCGGGTTATTTTTGCTGTGTCAGCCGGTTCGTTCTCAAGACGGGAAGACGGAAACGGAAGGAGCGCCTGTGGCCACTCTGCTGGAGAGCACGTACGATTTCGGACTGATCGAAGAAGAGACCGGGTTTGCTTCTCACGTGTTTCTGGTCAAAAATACGGGAAACGCACCGTTGTTCATTACGCACGTCCAGTCCTCCTGCGGCTGTACGGAACCGCAATGGACAAAAGAACCGATTGCACCGGACAAAACCGGCAATGTGGTAATTACGTTCGACCCGGTGAACCGTCCCGGCCCGTTCCAGAAAAACGTGACCATTTTCACCAATGACGGAAGGCCGCGCCTGCGGGTGACGATCAAAGGTGATGTGGTGCCCAGACGTGCCAATTTGCAACGCGCCTTTCATGACACGATCGGAACCGTCCAGTTGGAACGGAAGGCGTTTCTGTTTTACACCGTCCGTCCCGGAGCGGAAGTCAAACAGGAGATCTGGATACGGAATTTCGCGAACGAAGATGTGACGCTTTCGCTGGATAACGTTCCGGAATACCTCCGGCTGGAAGCGCCGGAGGTACTGAAAAGCGGAAAGGCGGAGCGATTCAAAATTACGCTTGATGCATCCAAACTGCCGGACAAACGGGGACATGTGCTGAATCACATCATGTGGAAGGCCGTGAGTGCATCGGGCGCTACGGTCAAACAGGCTGTTCCGCTGTCCATGAACTTTGTCGACGATTTTTCAAGACTGACGGCGGAAGGAAAAGCAAACGCTCCCGCGATTCAGTTTTCGAATACCAGATTGGAGTTCGGAAAGTTGAAAAAAAGCGGATTCTTCAGTTGGGGAAACAAATCCGTGTCTCAGCAGATTATAATCACAAATGAAGGGAAGTCGGATTTGACGCTTCACAGCGTAGGCAGCGACGATGAGCGCGTTCAAATTACAATGGCCAAAAAGACTTTACATGCCGGAGAGTCCATTGCCATGAACGTAATTCTTTTTCCGAAAACGGTGGAAGGCCAGTTAGCTACGGACGTATATCTCGTATGCAACGATCCTAACGGGCCGGTACGCAGTATCAGAGTCATCGCCGAAGGATACAAATGATGGAGCATCCCGAAAACGAGGCGCAATACAAAGGGCTAAAAGTAAATGAGGGAGTGGCGGACGTTCCGACCGTCAACCCTTATTTCAAAAGGCTCCCGCACCACAGACGGTATACCACTTCCGAGTTTACGGAAGGGATCTTTCGCGGCGACATTGCCATCCTCAGCCAAGCCGTTACACTGATCGAAAGCGTCAAAGACGAACATCACCGGCAAGCACAAGAAATCATTGAGCGATGCCTCCCGCGGAGCGGCCGTTCCGTGCGAATCGGGATCACGGGTGTGCCGGGAGCCGGAAAAAGCACTTCCATCGACGCTTTCGGGATGTTTGTATTGAAGAAAGGTCATAAGTTGGCCGTACTTGCCATTGACCCCAGCAGCGAACGTTCCAGGGGCAGTATTCTGGGCGATAAGACACGCATGGAAGCCCTCTCACGCGAAAAAAATGCCTTCATACGCCCTTCCCCGACAGCCGGTTCGCTGGGCGGAGTTGCTCGCAAGACACGTGAAACCATTATCCTGTGTGAGGCGGCCGGTTTCGATACCATTTTTGTAGAAACGGTTGGTGTTGGACAGAGCGAAACAGCCGTCCATTCGATGGTTGACTTTTTCCTGTTGATTCAGTTGGCCGGTACGGGAGATGAATTGCAAGGCATCAAACGCGGTATCATGGAGATGGCCGACGGTATTGTCATCAACAAAGCCGACGGCGACAACATCGACCGTGCCAGACTCGCCGCATCTCATTTCCGGAACGCCTTGCACCTCTTCCCTCCCGCTGCCTCCGGCTGGACGCCGCAGGTGCTCACTTATTCAGGCTATTATAATATCGGTATAAAAGAAATCTGGGACATGATCGACGCCTGCATCGCCTTTACAAAAGCCAGTGGTTATTTTGAATACAAGCGGAACGAACAGTCCCGCTACTGGATGTATGAAAGCATCCGGGACATGCTGCACAACGCTTTCTATCACCATCCGGAGATTGAACGCCTGCTTCCCCGGATGGAGCAGAAAGTGCTGAGCAACGAGCTTAGTTCCTTCGTCGCTGCCCGGCAGTTGATTGACCTTTTCCTGAAAACGGAATAACCCTTGTCACATGGAAACAATCCGGAGCGTATTCAGCAAATCCCGGTTGATTGGCTTGTCGTTCTTGATGGCTTTGGCGAAGGGGACATGCACGATTTCTTCATTCTGGATACCAATCATCACATTTCGCTGATCGTCCAGCAGGGCATCGATCGCAGCTACTCCCATGCGTGTAGCCAGGATACGGTCTTGCGCAGAGGGCGATCCGCCCCGTTGCAGGTGACCCAGAATGGAGACGCGAACTTCAAACTGCGGATATTCGTTTTTCACTCGTTCCGCTACACCAATTGCCCCGCCCGTCACTTCACTTTCGGCCACTAATACGATACTGCTGTTTTTTGATTTGCGGAAACCGGTTTCAATCATTTCCGCCAACTGGTCTTTTTCCAGTGAAATTTCGGGGATGATGGCCGCCTCCGCACCCGACGCAATGGCTCCGTTCAAGGCCAGGAAACCGGCGTCGCGTCCCATCACTTCGATGAAAAACAGCCGTTCATGCGACGAAGCCGTGTCGCGTATCTTGTCCACACATTCCATCACAGTGTTCAGCGCCGTGTCGTAGCCGATGGTAATGTCTGTCCCGTAAAGGTCGTTGTCAATCGTTCCGGGCAGGCCGACAATCGGATAGTTGTACTCCTGCGCCAGCAGACGCGCCCCGGTCAGGCTGCCGTCACCGCCAATCACCACCAGCGCGTCAATCTGTTCCAGGCAGAGCGCTTCGTATGCCTGTTTGCGGCCTTCCGGCGTCCGGAATTCTTCGCAACGCGCCGTTTTGAGAATCGTTCCGCCACGCTGGATGATATTGCTGACGTTCTGCGTCTTGAACGTCTCTATTTCATTTGTGATCAATCCTCTGTATCCGCGGTAAATGCCTTTCACCGCTATTCCGTTGCAGATGGCCGACCGTGTGACGGCACGGATTGCCGCATTCATTCCCGGAGCATCGCCGCCGGACGTTAGTACACCTATACATTTAATGATTTGTGACATAATGATTCCATTTAGAATAAACAGTATATTATCACCGCAAAGATAGTCATTTTCCCGAAAAGTAAATCCTCGAGAATTTCATCGGGTGCATTTCAGACAGTCGCATAAGCATTCTACAAACAAGCAAATAACCTGTGCAAATGCGAACTTCGGTGTACTGAATCATCCCTGCCGGCCGGCAGATGCGAAATCCATGAGACTGGACGTTTACCGGACTGCAAAATGGGGCCTAAACACGCCATAAATACATAGAAACATATTTCATTAGTACTTTGTGTGCCTTGCGATTCATCTTGTTCGACAGAATCTTTTCCGATAACAGCACCTCAAAAAAGATTTAGCCATTATATATAAAATCAACTTATACTTCGCGCGGTTTAAAACAGTGAAATTTGCGAAGACTGTGCCCGTTTCAGCCTGAAATATTCGGAATCCTGTCGGGACTGTGTCCGTTTCAGTCTGAAATGTTCGAAATCCTGCCGGACTGCGTCCGTTTCAGTCTGAAATGTTCGGAATCCTGCCGGACTGCGAACATTTCAGTCTGAAATCTTCGGAATCCTGTCGGGACTGCGTCCGTTTCAGTCTGAAATGTTTGCAATCCTGCCGGACTGTGCCCTGCTTCATTGAAACAGGACGGAAACCTGCGAGGACTGCGTCCTGCTTCATTGAAGCTGTTCGCAAACCTGCGAGGACTGCGTCCTGCTTCATTGAAGCCGTTCGGAAACCTGCGAGGACTGCCTCCTGCTTCATTGAAGCTGTTCGCAAACCTGTGAGGACTGCCTCCTGCTTCATTGAAGCCATCCGGAAACCATATCACAAAATCATGCCGTGCTCAGTATAGCGGTAATTTACAATCCATACTTTGTTTCAATCCAGTTGGTTTTAATTTCCATCTCAAAAGATCAATCGCTTGCGGGGAGGATGCGCCGGTAGTGGCAAAACAGCAGGTCGCCACGCTCGTTGTACAGGTGCATACCGTTACCTTCGCAATAGCGGAACAGGCTACAGTCGGCGCAGATGCCTTTTTTCGCCCAGTTACGGTTACGAAAAGGTTCGAAACGCTCGTTCCACACCTCCATGAAACGGTCTTTGTAGATGTTTCCCTGATGAAAACCGGCGCGAATGCTCGGACAGGCGGAAATGGAGCCGTCGGCCAGTACGGAAGCGATGTTTACGCCGGCATAGCACTGGTAGAAAGAATCGCGCACTTCCATTTCGTAGTTTCCGAGAAAGCCTTCGCAGCCATAGTTCAGATGGATACGCTCTTCCCTGCGCGTGGCGCGGATAAAGTCGAACGTTGCGGTAAAATCTTCGTCGGAAAGTTGCAGTTCGGGAAACCCGGCTGCGCGTCCCACGGGGAAGATGGTAAAGATACGCCACCTTTTCACGCCGGTATCAATCAGAAATTCTTTGAACGCCGGCAATTCGCCGATGTTTTTCCGGTTGACGCATGTGACCACGTCCCAGACGATTTGTTTTTCTCCGGCCAACATGCGGACGGCGTTCAACGCCCTGGCATAGCTTTGCGGATGACGGCGCAGCCAGTTGTGCGCTTCCTCAAAACCGTCGAGGCTGATGGTTATGGAATGTAACCCCGCGGCCAGCAGCGAATCCAGACGTCCACGGGTCAGCGCCAGCCCGTTGGACACCAGTCCCCAGGGGAAGCCGCGACGACAAAGTTCGTGTCCGCACGTTTCGATATCGTTTCTGAGCAGCGCTTCGCCGCCCGTGAACACAATCATCGTCCTGTTCGGATGGACGTGCGGCGTAATCTGGTCAATTACGTGCATGAAGTCTTCTACCGGCATATCAGGCCGATTGGCTACTGCACGGCAATCGCTTCCGCAGTGGCGACAGGAAATGTTGCAGCGAAGCGTACACTCCCAGAAAAGCGTGTTCAATTCGTGCAGGCGGACGTTGTTCTTCCGTATCCTGCGGAAGAGTTCCAGTCCGATGCGTTTGCGAAGCGAAAGAGTCTTGTTTATCTGTTTCATATGTCTTCTATTTGGTTAATCCCACTTTTACGGGCAGTCATTAAATGGCGGTTACAGGTTTTGAATTACGAAAGCCTCATCCGTTCCCACAGCCACGGGGGAATCAACCGCCAGATGAACACCAGCCATGCATAACGCCAGTCAATGATGGCCACGCGTCTGCGCCGGTTCAGCGCCCGAACGATGTGTGTCGCCACGTGTTCGGGCTTCATCAGCATCGGATAATGTTTTGTCCCGTCCAGGATGGGCGTGGCTACAAACCCCGGACGAATATCGGTGAAATGAATATTCAGTTTCCGGCTGTGCGCTAACTGCGCCAGCGCCTCCAAATACGTACTCTGAAAACGTTTGGTCGCCGAATAGGATGGTGCCGAACCCAAACCTTTCGTCCCGGCCACCGAACTGATCACGGCCAGATGACCGCCGCGATGTTCCCGGAAATAACCAAATGCCGCCGTTACCATACGTGTGAATCCCAATGCATTTGTTTCGACGGTACGCAATTCGGTTTCAGGTTGCAGTTCCGGATTTTGCCAGCCCACGCCGGATGACAGGAAAAACAAATCCATTCCACCGGTTTGTACAATCAGCCGTTGCAACCGTTCCGGCGCATCTTCCCGCATCACGTCAAGCGTCTGAACCGACACCCGTTCGGGAGAAGAAGCCTGCAAGGTCATCAGTTCCTCTTCCCGCCGGCCTGCTACGCCGATCCGCCACCCTTCTTCCAGCAATTTTTTCGCCACTTCCCGTCCGATACCCGACGTCGCCCCAATGATAATCGCCCGTTTCATAAAAAGTTCCTGTTTTATCTGTTTATTGTGTCCCTATATCCTGTCATTTTTAATCTCAATGTCATGAAGTGAAGGATTTTGTTATTTCGACAGCGTA
>JAITAY010000054.1 GCA_031283915.1 Tannerella sp. | reverse complement strand
CTGTAAATAAACCATCCCAATTGACGGGAGATGTTATTTGCCATCCAACGACTGAAAATGCGCGCATACCGGGGTATGTAAGCATTTTCAGGAGGAAGTATGGTGAAAAACAGACCCGTGAATGGGTGGTTTATTTACAGACAGCTCCTAAGTGATTGATACCGGAAGAAAGGGATTATGTTTTCACTTCGCTCGTCATTAACCGTTTATCAGCCCTCGCAAGCTGTCCGGTCTTGTTAATTAAAAATAAATCATAGTAGCATGTATTGCATAGTATAAATGCATAACCTATATTTGCGGCATAAATGATAGAAATAACGCAGATGAATGTAGAAAACGTAAAATCGCAAATGCGAAAGGGCATACTGGAGTATTGCATCCTTTTGCTGCTTGAAAAAGAGCCGTCCTATACTTCCGACATCATTCAGAAGTTACAGGATGCCCGGTTAATTGTAGTGGAAGGCACCTTGTATCCATTGCTTACACGATTGAAGAGTAGCGGATTGCTGAACTACCAATGGGTGGAATCGACACAGGGGCCGCCACGCAAATACTACCGGTTGACGGAAGAAGGCGCCGCCTTCCTGAAAGAACTGGAAACGTCCTGGCAAGAATTAAACGACACGATTCATCACATTATCAACAATTATTAATTACACATAAGATGAAAAAGACATTGACTGTAAATTTGGGAGGTATCGTTTTCCATATAGATGAAGACGCATATCAATTGCTGGACAATTATCTTTCCAACCTTCGCGTCCATTTCAGCAGCGAAGAAGGTTCGGATGAGATCATGAATGATTTTGAAGCCCGTATCTCTGAATTGTTAAACGAACGGATCAAACTTGGTTTCCAGGTGATCAGCATTGAGCACATCGAAGAGGTCATCGGGCGGATGGGAAAGCCGGAGGAAATTTTTGCCGGCGACGACAAGGAACAGAAGACGGAAGCAAAAAGAAACACGGTCTTTCCGGAACCTGCCGTCAAAATAAAAAAACGATTGATGCGCGATCCGGATGACTGTATGCTGGGGGGCGTAGCAAGCGGACTTGCCGCCTGTTTCGGGTGTGACGTGACGCTCATGCGGCTGATCTGGATCGTTTTGTTCTTCCTGCCACTACCGTTCCCCATGGTGATTATTTATTTGATTTTATGGCTGTGCATTCCAAAAGCCAAAACGGCAGCCGACAAACTGATCATGCGTGGTGAAAACGTCAATCTGGCCAATATCGGTAAAACGGTAACGAACCATTTTGACAAAGTTTCTCATCAGGTCAACAATTACCTGTGTTCCGACAAGCCACGGTCTACCTTGCAGAAAATAGCGGATTTCATCGTGTCACTGATCGGCATTTGCCTGAAAATCGGCGTAGTATTGATAGGCATTATCCTGATTCCATTCTTGCTGCTAATCGTATTCGTGTTACTGGTTGTCGCCTTTGCCTTGATTGTGGGAGGTATCGGCAGTCTGTATAGCGGGGTTCCCTGGCTGGGCGAAAATATCGAATTTTTCCAGTGGATGCCGGAATATCTGTCGGTATTGCTCAGTATTGGAGGCATCCTGCTGCTGGGTATTCCTTTAGTGGCATTGATCTATACGTTCAGTGAAAAGTTGCTGAAGCTAAAACCGATGTCTTCCGGCTTCAAGTGGGGGCTGATCATCCTCTGGATTATTGCATTATTGATAACCAGTTGCATTATAATGAAAATGGGGTCAATGTACGGCTACTCCTTCTTTCATTGCCTGACGAATTAACATTCGCAGATGCAAATATCACTCATTCAACGGGTGAGAATGCAGATTCGAGACGCTCCTGTACCGAAAAAGCTTTCGGACACCTGAAGGACAAGCATAGATAAATCCCGTAAAAGTTTGATTTTACGGGATTTTTTTATTCCTCTAAACGGACAGAGTTGCGTTACAAGTGTGTTACAGAAAGCGGTTAGAAAGCGGTTACGGATTTGGATACCTGTTATGAGTTGTCGTGTCAGATACCTGAGTAGTTACCTTCTTATATTTCAAAGAATACTCTCCTGTAAAAATATCGAAAAATCGAAAAAATAGAAGGCCGATTTGACGCTATACGGTTAAAAAAAACTATTTTCGCGAATAAACCCGATATTATAATTTGCCTGGCAAATTCTTATTTTTATATTTGCACAAATTTGTAATCGGATAGAATACGAATTATTATATAGCAATTAAATTATTCATTTACAAAAAGTTTTTATTATGTCAAACATTTCAAGAAGAGCATTTCTTCAAAGGGGAGCTGTGGCTGCCGCAGCTTTGACCATTGTCCCTAATACTATCTTGGGGAAAAGTCATGGATACACTGCTCCATCAGACAAGTTAAATATTGCCGCCGTCGGTATCGGAGGGATGGGGCATGGTAACATCAACGCCGTAAAAGCTACCGAAAACATCGTAGCATTGTGCGACGTGGACTGGAAGTATGCCGCCAAAACCTTTTCGGAACATCCGAATGCCAAAAAGTACTGGGACTGGCGCAAGATGTACGACGAGATGGGCAAATCCATTGACGCTGTAATTGTGGCTACGGCTGACCATACACATGCCATTATTGCCGCAACGGGTATCACGCTGGGTAAGCATGTGTATGTGCAGAAACCTTTGACGCATACGGTGTACGAATCCCGCCTGCTCACCAAGCTGGCAGAAAAGTACAAAGTAGCGACTCAAATGGGTAATCAGGGAGCCTCCGGCGAAGGAATTCGCCAGATTTGCGACTGGATTTGGAACGGTGAAATCGGTGAGGTAAAAAGAGTGGATTGCGGTACGAACCGTCCTATTTGGCCACAGGGTCTGAACACCCCCAAGCAGGGGATGTGGGTTCCCGATACGCTGAACTGGGATTTGTTTACCGGGCCGGCTAAACTCCGTCCTTTCCATGAAATCTATCATCCGTGGAACTGGCGCGGCTGGTGGGATTACGGAACCGGGGCGCTGGGCGATATGGCCTGTCACGTCATGCACCCGATTTTCAAAGGATTGAAGCTGGGGTATCCGACCAGGGTACAGGGCAGTTCGACGTTGTTGCTTACCGATTGCGCACCCACGGCGCAGAGCGTACGCCTGGTATTTCCCGCCCGTCCGGACAGCAAAAAAGTGAAATTCCCCGAAGTCGAAGTCTACTGGACAGACGGCGGCATCAAACCGCTCCTGCCGAAAGGATTCCCGACGGACAAGAGGCTGGACGAAGGTGGCCCGGTTATTTTCTACGGTACCAAAGATACCTTAATCTGTGGTTGCTATGGCGCTAGCCCGTGGCTGCTTTCGGGCAAAACACCCAAATCGCCTAAGACGCAACGCGAAGTCACGGTCAGCCACGAGATGGACTGGGTACGGGCATGTAAGGAATCTGCCGACAATCGTGTCAAATCCGCTTCCGATTTCAGCGAAGCCGGCCCCTTCAACGAAATGGTTGTCATGGGCGTACTGGCTGTCAGGCTGCAAGGACTGCAGAAAGAACTGGAATGGGACGGCCCGAGCATGAAGTTTACCAATATCGGTTCCTCCGAAACACTGAGCTTTGTCATTTCCGACGATTTCCATGTAGAAGATGGCGACCCGAAATTCGACAAGAAGACTACGGACAAAATCAATGCACAGGAATTTGCACAGGAATTGATTAATCACAAGTATCGTGATGGATGGAAATTACCGGCTATGCCGTAATCCATGTGTTTAACGTGTTGAACTAACGAGTAGAAATGGAACAGACTCTTCCGGCAAGTGTTCCTGCACAGAAAGAGGAGTTTGTTCCTTAAACTTTTTAAATAATTGAGAGGATAAAGAATATGAAAAAGACAGTTTTATTTGCGAGCATACTGTTGATAACGGGCTTTTTGGCATCCTGCGGCGGCGGAAAGAAAACGGAAACTGCTACGGAAGCGGATGCACAAACGGAAACAAAAGCCGTACCGGAGTACACGCTGTTAAATTTACCGACAGTCGATTTGGCCTCGTTCGAGAAAGATGCCGAGGGCTGGATTACGCTTTTCGACGGTAAAACGTTTACCGGCTGGAGAGGCTACAACCGCGAAGACATGCCGAAGCAATGGGAAATCGACAATGGCGCCATCCATATCAAAGGGTCGGGCGAAGGCGAAGCCGGAGCGAAAGACGGTGGCGATATCCTTTTCGCCCACAAATTCAAAAACTATGAATTTGAATTTGAGTGGAAGGTAGGAAAAGGCTCCAATTCAGGCGTATTGTATATGATTCAGGAGATAAAAGGAGAACCTTCCTATATTTCCGCTCCCGAATATCAGGTACTGGACAATGAAAATCATCCCGATGCCAAACTGGGTAAAGATGGAAACCGTCAGTCGGCTTCCCTGTATGACATGATCCCTGCCAAACCGCAAAATGCCAATGCCATCGGCGAATGGAACAAAGGCAAGATCATGAGTTACAAGGGAACCATCGTACATTACCAGAACGGCGAACCGGTGGTTGAATACCATCTCTGGACGCCACAATGGACGGATATGTTGCAGGCAAGCAAGTTTAGCGAAGAAAAGTGGCCGCTGGCCTTTGAATTGCTGAACAACTGCGGCGGAGCAAATAAGGAAGGATTTGTTGGTTTCCAGGATCATGGCGACGATGTCTGGTATCGCAATATCAAGGTAAAAATCTTGGATTAATGTTCTTACACGCATAAATCATGGATTAAATTTTTCAGTTTTCATAGCTAAAGCCGAGGCCTGGAGTGATTCCCCGCTTCGGTTTTTTATTTTATCCATACTCAATTTATCATGCCGAGGCGAAGGGGCTGTCTGGAAATAAACCATCCATTTACGGGTCTGTTTTTCATTCCCGGGCAGCAAAGCCCTGAAATATCGTTCGAAAATACTATGCAAAAATCGCCCGTTTCCCTGTGGAAACGGCTAATTTCTTCGGGAAAATGGCCGGTTTTTTCCGGAAAGATGGCCGATTTTTCCGGCGAAGTATCTGGAATATTATTTCGGGGACAGGCAATAAATCAAGTATAACAGAATCTCCAACAATGCTTCCGCAGGGCTTTAGCCCCATGCTTCCGATTGCCGTCAGTTTTAACTCAATGTCATCAAGTTAAGCGCTAAAAGGCGGTAGTTGAGCATCCCGCCAGGGATGCATCGCCCGGTAGCATTTTTGCGACGTCTCTATCTGCATCCCCTCAGGGATGCATCCTTAACAGGATGCAATACAGGGTTATACCGGTTTATCTGCCGGGCGATGTATCCCTGGCGGGATGCCGGAAACAAAATCTTAACTTGATGACATTGAGTTTTAACTGACGGGGAGGGACGGGCAGGCAGAAAAAGCTCTTTGTGACACTTTCTTAATTCCTCCTCCTTTAGCCATTTGCCGGCAGGCAGTATCCTGTCCTGCAATGTGTAAGTAGATATTACTCCTGACGTAATCCCGGTTAAGCCGGACGTAACGCCCCGGTTAAGCCGGACATAACGCCCCGGTTAAGCCTGACGTAACGCCCCGGTTAAGCCTGACATAACGCCCCGGTTACGTCAGACGTAACGCTCCGGTTACGTCAGGCGTAACGCTCCGGTTACGCCAGGCGTAACACTTCGGTTACTTTCCACAATTAGGTGTTTAAAGATTGAATAAAAAGATAATGCATATCGGATCGAATGCCCATACCCATGGACGAAAACGGAAAGAACCCGCCAGGGTTCAAATAAGAAAGTGCGTTGTCCTGAAAACGGTATCCGGGATGCGGTCATTTCAGAAAAAAACCCGATATTTGCGCCGGTTTTTGAATAACCAATCAATTTATTATTCATTGAAATAGAAGAAAAATGACAAAGAGTGCATTACAAATTGCACGGGCATGTTATCGTCCGAAGATGCCTGCTGCATTAAAAGGCCCCGTAAGGGCAGTCAAGGGCGAAAAAACTCAGTCGGTAGCCGATCAGGATGAAATCAAAGCTAAATTCCCGGGTACGTACGGGATGCCGATCATTACCTTTGAAAAAAGCGACGAACCTGTTTCTTCGCCACCGATTAAAGTGGGCGTGATCCTGTCGGGCGGGCAGGCGCCGGGCGGGCATAACGTGATAGCCGGGTTGTTTGACGGTCTGAAAGCCGTCAATAAAGACTCCTCTCTGTTCGGGTTCAAGATGGGGCCTGGCGGGTTACTCAAGCACGAAGCCGAGAATTTGACGGAAGAGTTTATCCAGAATTACCGTAACACGGGCGGATTCGATATCATCGGTTCCGACCGTACGAAACTGGAAACGAAAGAACAGCACGACACGGGGCTGGAATATCTCAAGCAAAAGGGGATCAGTGCGCTGGTGATCATCGGCGGCGACGATTCCAACACCAATGCATGTCTACTGGCCGAATATTACCGGACAACGGAACACAGGGTACAGGTCATCGGCTGCCCGAAAACCATCGACGGCGACCTGAAAAACGAACAGATTGAAACTTCATTCGGCTTCGACACGGCCTGCAAAGTCTATTCGGAACTGATCGGCAATATCCAGCGCGACTGCAATTCGGCACGCAAATACTGGCATTTCATCAAGCTGATGGGACGTTCGGCCTCGCATATCGCGCTGGAATGCGCCCTGCAAACGCATCCGAACCTTTGTATCATCTCGGAAGAAGCGGAAGCCCAAAATGAAAGCCTGGACGACATTGTCGACCGGATCGCGACCGTCATCGCCAAACGCGCCGCCGACACAATGAATTTCGGAACGGTATTGATCCCCGAAGGACTGATCGAATTTATCCCGGCCACGAGACGGCTGCTTGACGAACTGAACGACATGCTGGCCAATGACGAAGACAAATTGAAATTCAAGCTCATGACCTTGAAAGAACGACAGGTTTTTGCGCTGGGTAAATTGACGGACGAAAGCAGAGAGGTGTATACCAGCCTGCCGGAAAACATAGCCCTTCAGTTGATGCTGGATCGTGATTCGCATGGAAACGTGCCGGTTTCGTCGATAGAAACGGAAAAAATGTTGGTTGAACTGGTCGGTCGCCGGCTGGCAGAATGGACGAAGGCCGGCAAGTATACGGGTAACTTCTCGCCCCAGACGCATTTCTTCGGCTATGAAGGCCGTTGCGCCGATCCGTCGAATTATGATGCCGATTACTGTTACTCGCTGGGTTACACGGCAGCATGTCTGATCCATGCAGGAGAAACAGGTTACATGGCTTCCATCCGCAATACCCTGGCGCCGGCCGAGGAGTGGATTGCAGGCGGTATTCCGATCACGATGATGATGAACATGGAAAAGCGTGCCAGCGAGATGAAGCCCGTCATACAGAAGGCGCTGGTCAGACTGGACGGCGTTCCGTTCAAGACCTTTGCCGCCAGTCGCGACAGTTGGGCTTACGCGACAGATTACGTCTATCCCGGCCCCATCCAGTATTTCGGCCCGCCGGAGGTATGCGACGCTCCGACCATCACCCTGCAGTTGGAACAGCAAAAGTAGTAATGCGCATGTTTTCCGGAATTGTAGAAGAAGCCGCTGTCGTGGTTGCCGTCGAACCGGACAGGGGGAATGTCCATCTGACAATGCAGTGTTCGTTCGTGGACGAGTTGAAAATCGACCAGAGCATTTCCCACAACGGCGTATGTCTGACCGTTGTGGGAAAAACACGGGATACCTACACGGTGACGGCCGTCAGGGAAACGCTGGAGCGTTCCAACCTCGGCCTGCTGCAGGTGGGCGACCGGGTCAATCTGGAACGCAGCATGTTGATGAACGGTCGCCTGGACGGACATATCGTGCAGGGGCATGTCGACCGGACGGCCGTCTGTACGGACGTGAGGGAGGCGGACGGTAGCTGGTATTATTCCTTTGCCTATGATTTCGACCGCGACGAGGCCTTGCAGGGCTACATGACCGTCGAAAAAGGGTCGGTTTGCGTGAACGGGGTAAGCCTGACGGTTTGTAACTCCCGGAAAGACTGTTTCGACGTGGCGATCATCCCCTATACGCACGATCATACCAATTTCGACCGGATCAAAAAGGGAACCGTCGTAAATCTGGAGTTTGACATTATCGGGAAATACATCAGCAAGCGAATGACTTTTGTCGAAGAATAAACGGATTCAAAAGTTCGCTTTTCCCGGTTGGAGGGCGGTATGTTCGCCTTTA
>JAITAY010000010.1 GCA_031283915.1 Tannerella sp. | reverse complement strand
GGCTATAATTTTGACTGTCTCAAAGTTCTTTCCGGGCGCTTGTTTTCGGTCGGAGACAATGATTCCCGTTATGGAACAGGAAGAGGGCAAATAGCTGCAATTTTTCGGTAAAATACCCGTTTGCAGCGAAAAAATACTTGCCCGAACAGTGGATTTTCCTGCGATCATTTACGTCACTCCCGCGATCATTTACGTCACTCCTGCGATCATTTACGTCACTCCCGCGTTCATTTACGTCACTCCCGCGTTCATTTACGTCACTCCCGCGATCATTTACGTCACTCCTGCGATCATTTACGTCACTCCTGCGATCATTTACGTCACTCCTGCGATCATTTACGTCACTCCTGCGCCCGTTTACGTCATTTGGACAGGCTTTTTTTTGACACTTGCGTAACATGAGTTAATCATTCTCCAGTACGAGTCCTTTCAGGTATTCGCCTTCGGGATGGTAGATATTGACGGGATGGTCTGGCGGTTGAGCGAGTTGGTGGAGGATACGGACATGACGTCCGGACTGTGCGGCGGCGCTGAAGACGGCCAACCGGAAATCGTTCCGGCTGACGACCTGCGAACAGGAAAAAGTAAAAAGAATCCCGCCCGGTTTGATTTTTTCAAAAGCCAGCGCATTGAGTTTCCGGTATCCCAGCAAGGCATTGCGCAGTACGTTTCTATGCTTGGCAAAAGCCGGAGGATCCAGAATGATCAAATCGTACGCATGACCCGCCTTTTCCAGGAAGCTGAAAGCATCTTCGGCAAAGGACTGATGGCACGCCGTGTCCGGGAAGTTCAGGGCGATATTCTTTTCCGTGAGAGCAATGGCCTTCGCCGAACTGTCTACCGAATGGACGAGGGATGCTCCGCCACGCAGAGCGTAAACGGAAAAGCCGCCGGTGTAGCAAAACAAATTCAGTACGGAACGGTTGCGGGCGTATGACTCCAGTAACAAGCGGTTTTCGCGCTGGTCGACAAAGAAACCTGTTTTCTGCCCTTTCATCCAGTCGACATGGAAACGCAAGCCATTCTCAAGAGCCACAGGCTCCGCGTCTGCCCGGCCATACAGCGATTCGTTTTCCGGCTCCAGCGCCGCCTTGAAAGGCAATGTTCCTTCCGATTTGTAATAAATGTGTTGCAACCTTTCGCCCAGCGCCTCCTTCAACGCCGCGGCAATGACGGTACGGACGCGGTGCATCCCGACCGAATGAGCCTGCATGACGGCCGTCGTACCGTAGAGGTCGATGATCAGCCCCGGCAGGCGGTCGCCCTCGCCGTAGACCAGGCGACAGGTGTCGTTGTCGGGGCGGCCGGTCAGTCCGAGCGTGCGGCGCAGTTCGCAGGCCGCCCGCAGCCGCTCGACCCAAAAGGCGTGGTCAATGGCGACCGGAAGGAACGAGAGGATGCGTACGGCGATGCTCCCAATCTGGTAATGGCCGATTCCCAGAAACGTCCGGTCGGCAGCGTACACTTCGACCGGATCGCCTTCTTCCGGATCGCCCTGGATGGAGGCGATGGCGCCGGAGAATACCCACGGATGAAACCGCCGGAGAGATTCCTCCTTCTTTGGCTTGAGGTAGATTCGCGCGCCGCTCATGGATGCAGGATGAGATGCTGATAAATCCGCAGGCAAGCCCAGGCATCCAGTGCGGCATACTGCTGCATGGCAACGGTCAGCGTCTCGGCCTCCCAGTTGCTCAACTGCGCCCGTTTCGATATTTTTCGGCCGAACAGGATAGCATAAATTTTTCTCAGGCTGGATTCCTGAATGCCGAACGGCTGCACGAACTTTTGCAAGTCGATGAAGCCCTCCGGATCAATCGACGTCAGCTTGCGCAGTGCATGGAAATCGTCCAGCAGCGACAGCCCGATTTTGATTATCTGCCTGTTTTCCAAAAATCCTTTTAGGCTTGCGGGCACCCCTCCCAACCGGTTGAGGCGAAACAAATAACAAACGTGTTCGGTCGAAACCTGAATCAGACACACCTTGTGGTGGTCTGTTTTGGAAAAGTTGGGGCGTGTTTCCGTGTCGAACCCTACCCGCCCGGAAGCCTCCAGACACCCAAGGGCTTTTGCCACGTCAGCCGGCCGATCGACAACGATGATCTGTCCGGGGAACACCTCGGGCGGCATCTCGGCAATCAGTTCGCGGGTGATGGAAGGGAGGTAGTTCATGCCTGGCTACCGGATAGGTGAATGTCTTCGTTATGGCGAATGGCGTGCAGCGCCTTCAGTGCATTGAGCAGGGACTGTCCCCAGTACTGCCGGAAAGTGGCTGTGCACAGTGACAGGGCTAACGACATCGTTTCCTCGTATCCCTGCCGGAAGAGGTACGCGAAATTGCCCAAATCCTGATACATGTCGGCCAGATTTTCGGAAATGAAGGCGATCACCGGCGTGTCGCTGTAAATCATATCCGGCAGAAACGTATCCAGGTAACTGTCATGCTCGCCCAGCAAAGCGGCGATCCGGGCGCGAAGGATGTCGTAGGTCTCTTCCGTGATAAAGCCGGTCGCAACGCCGTCTGCTTCGTCCGGGACAGGCGTCTCGGGTAGCAGCGACACCTTCAGATAGAGCAGCGGCAGCAGTTTGGTCGCCTGATCGACAAACCTGAACCGGTCGGCGGCAAAGTCGCGTTCCAGCCAGGAACAAAATTCTACCGCCACCGTGACAAATTCCAGCGTGTTTTTGTCGTAAACCGAAAGACTGTTCATATGCATTACTATCAATTGAAACCCATGTTTAAAAATCAACGTGCAAATGTACATGAAATATTTGGCTCTACAGGGGTGAGAAATAAATAACTCATATTACGCAAATCAGGTTCGACAACCGCATTTGCGCAAGTGGCGAAAAAAGGGTCTGTCCGAATGGCGAAAAACGTGTGCACGAACATGCGGAAAATGTGCACACAAATCCACTGTCCGGACAGGTTTTTTTTCGTTGAAGTTACCTGTTTTGTTTACCTGTCTTCATTCCCGACTTCGACAGTCACCCCCGGTGCAGTTGCCGCGTTCCAGGATTTCACGGATACGCTTTTCACTCAGGCCGGAAAACAGTCGAATCTGTTCTGTGGAAAAATTGTTTTGGGCAGCGGCTATCACGGTTTGTGCTATGCCTTCCGCTTTTCCTTCCGTCCGGGCGCTGTCGAACAGGCCCATTTCCTTCCGGACTTGATCCCAGTAGTCCTCATAGACTTCCAGTTCTTCCGGGGAAAAGGCGGCTTCCTCGCACAGCGTCAGCGCCTCGCATATATCTTCACTGGCCAGCAGGTCGGCAGACACTTCCCGCGTACTGTCTTCCACTTCCCTCAGAAAGCGCAGCCACAGCACGGCCATCCGGCGATCCGCCAACTG
>JAITAY010000317.1 GCA_031283915.1 Tannerella sp. | reverse complement strand
TGTACTCATTTTCAACACGGAGACACAAAGCACACGGAGGTTTTCCCTCGCTGTACTTTCCCGGCGGAACGCCCGGTTTTCTCCGTGCTCTTTTTTCTTTCACGGTATGCTACAGAGAGGACACGGAGGAATACGGAGAAAAATCTCCGTGTTTTCCGTGTCTCCGTGTTGAAATGAAATGAATGCCTGACGAACGCTTCGTTAAACCGGAACAGTTTATTTATTTCGCGTTACGCAGCTCTTCCAAATAGAATAAAAACACAGCGGTTTTGCATCACATTTGAGGTATAATAGCTATATTTGCATCCAAATTGATAAGAAATGAGGCTATTAATCGGCATAACGTCAACAAAAGAATGGACAGAACAGAACATTTAAACAACGCAAAAGGGTTATACAATGCAGCTTATGAGCACGATGCCTGCGGAGTGGGCATGATTGTTCACATCCGCGGCGAGCAGTCGCACGAGATTGTGGAGTGGGCGCTCAAGGTGCTTGAAAACCTCCGGCACCGCGGCGCCGAAGGAGCAGACAACAAGACGGGCGACGGCGCCGGAATCATGGTGCAAATCCCTCATGAGTTTATTTTGTTGCAGGGCATTCCCGTTCCGGTAAAGGGAAAATACGGCACGGGCCTGATCTTCTTCCCCAAAGACCCGGTGCAGCAGGAGGCGATGCTTCAGATCGTGAAGGAAGAAATCGAAAGAGAAGGACTGTCCCTCATGCATATCCGCCAGGTGCCGACCCATCCGGAGATTCTGGGTTCCGAGGCGCGGGCGGTCGAACCGGACATCCGGCAGATCTTCGTCACCGGATGCAACGAACAGCCCCTGCTGGAACTGAAACTGTACATCGTTCGCAAGCGCATGGAACACCGGATAGAAAAAAGCGCCCTGCCGTCGAAAGGAGACTTTTATGCCGTTTCACTCTCGTCGCGCAACATCGTATACAAAGGGATGCTGGAAACGATGCAGTTGCGGCATTATTATCCCGATTTGGTGAATGATTATTTTACGAGCGGACTGGCGCTGGTACATTCGCGCTTCAGCACGAACACGTTCCCGCGCTGGAGCCTGGCACAGCCTTTCCGCCTGCTGGCGCACAACGGCGAAATCAACACCATCCGCGGCAATCGCGGGTGGATGGGAGCGCGTGAAAGCGTGCTGAAGCTGCCCACGCTGGAGCATATTGAAGACATTTGCCCGATTATCCAGCCGAACATGAGCGACAGCGCCTCGCTGGACAATGCGCTGGAATTTCTGGTCGCCTCGGGCATGAGCCTGCCCCATGTGATGGCGATGCTCATCCCCGAAAGTTTCAATGACAGGAATCCGATTTCGGACGACCTGAAGGCTTTCTACGAATATCACTCCATCCTGATGGAGCCTTGGGACGGCCCGGCAGCCCTGCTCTTCAGCGACGGACGCTATGCAGGCGGCATGCTCGACCGGAACGGACTGCGTCCGGCGCGTTACCTGATTACCCATGACGACCTCATGGTCGTTTCCTCCGAAGTGGGCGTAATTGATTTGGTGCCTGGACGGATAAAGGAAAAAGGCCGGCTGCAGCCGGGGAAAATTATCCTGGTGGACACGCAGAAAGGGGAACTGTATTACGACCCGCAGCTCAAAAAGGAACTGGCGGAAGCCAAACCATACCATACGTGGCTGACCGACAACCGTGTCGAACTGGACAAACTGAAGTCCGGCCGCCACGTGGCAAGCAGTATCGACCGCTACGAGCAGCGACTCCGTCTTTTCGACTACAGCCGCGAAGAGGTGGAGCGCATCGTGATACCGATGTGTACCGGCGGCGCCGAGCCGGTCGGTTCCATGGGAAACGATACGCCCCTGGCCGTGTTGTCTGCCCGTCCGCAACTGTTGTACAACTATTTCCGCCAGCAATTCGCCCAGGTTACCAATCCGCCAATCGACCCCATACGGGAAGAACTGGTGATGAGTCTGACGGAATACATCGGCGCGGTGGGGGACAATATCCTCCGCCCACACGCCTCGCATTGCAAAATGGTGCACCTGCCTCATCCGATTCTGACCAATACCCAGCTGGATATCCTGTGTAACATCCGCTACAAGGGATTTAAATCCGTCAAACTGTCGATGCTTTACAGGGTGCAGGAAGGAAGCGAGGGTTTGGAACGCGCACTGGATACGCTGTGCCGGCAGGCCGGACAGTCTGTCGTTGACGGCGTGAATTACATCGTGTTAAGCGACCGGGCATCCGACGAAGAATGGGCGCCCATCCCGTCGCTGCTGGCTGTAAGCGCGGTACATCACTACCTGATTTCCGTGCAGAAACGGGTACAGACCGCCCTGATAGTCGAAACCGGCGAGCTGCGCGAAGTCATGCACGCCGCCCTGCTGCTGGGATATGGCGCCAGCGCATTGAATCCATACATGGCCTTTGCCGTGATGGACGAGCTGGTAAAGAAAAAGGAGATCCAGCTGGACTACGGCACGGCGGAAAAGAATTATATCAAGGCGCTGTGCAAAGGGCTGTTCAAGGTCATCAGCAAGATGGGCATCAGTACCATCCGGAGCTATCGCGGCGCCAAACTGTTCGAGGCCATCGGACTGAGCGGGGAACTGTCGGTCAAGTATTTCGGCCATACGGCCAGTAATATGGGCGGGATTCGCCTGGAAGAAATCGCAAACGATTCCAGACGGCTTCATGACCGTGCCTTCCATCAGCCGCTGGAGAAAATCATACCCTACAACGGGATTCTCAGTTACCGGAAAGACGGCGAGCAGCACGCCTGGAACCCGGAAAGTATTTCCACGCTGCAACTGGCCACACGGCTGGGCAGCTACCCGAAGTTCAAGGAATACTCCCGGCTGGTGAACGAAAAGGAACAGGCCATTTTCCTGCGCGATTTCCTGGTTTATAAAAAAGGAAAGGCCATCCCGGTGGAACAGGTAGAGCCGGCAGGCGAAATCATGAAACGCTTTGTTACGGGCGCCATGAGCTACGGCTCCATCAGCCAGGAAGCGCACGAGACCATTGCCATGGCGCTGAACAAAATCCACGGACGCAGCAATACGGGCGAAGGAGGCGAAGACCCCGAACGCTTCAAGCCGCGCGTTGACGGATTGTCGCTCCGTTCGGCCATCAAGCAGGTGGCGTCGGGACGGTTTGGCGTGACAACCGAATATCTGGTCAACGCCGACGAGATACAAATCAAAATAGCCCAGGGCGCGAAGCCGGGCGAAGGCGGTCAGCTTCCCGGACACAAAGTGAATCAAATTATCGCCCGGACGCGACATTCCATGCCGGGGATCTCGCTGATTTCACCGCCACCGCATCACGACATTTACTCCATCGAAGATTTGGCGCAACTGATTTTTGACCTCAAAAACGTCAATCCGGAAGCGGAAATCAGCGTCAAGCTCGTTTCGGAAAGCGGCGTGGGGACGATTGCCGCCGGCGTGGCCAAAGCCAAAGCCGACCGGATCATCATCTCCGGCGCCGAAGGCGGTACGGGCGCTTCGCCCCTCAGTTCCATCCGTTATGCGGGTGCAACGTCCGAAATAGGTCTGTCGGAAACGCAACAGATTCTGGTGATGAACGGCCTGCGCGGACAGGTGCGCCTGCAAACCGACGGTCAGTTGAAAACAGGACGGGATATCATCCTGATGGCCATGCTGGGCGCCGAAGAATTTGGCTTTGCGACCTCGGCGCTGATTGTTCTCGGATGTGTGATGATGCGCAAGTGTCACATGAACACCTGTCCGGTGGGTATTGCCACGCAGGATGAAGTCCTGCGCAAACGCTTTCCCGGCCGGCATGAATATTTGGTGAATTTCTTCACCTTTCTGGCCGAAGAAGTGCGTGAACACCTGGCCGAAATGGGCTTTACCAGACTGGACGACATCATCGGACGTACCGACCTGATGGAGCGGAAACCGCTTGACGGCAGCATTGCCAAACATCAGTTGCTGGATTTCTCCGGGCTGCTCTATTTCAACGACGTCGCAGAACGCACGTCGATTCGGCAGACCACGAAGCAACATCACAAAATCGCTGAAGTGAAAGACCGTGAAATCCTGCGCGAAGCCGGAGAGTCCATCGAAAATCAAACCGGCATCCTGCTGGAGTATGCCATCGCCAATACCGACCGGGCGACAGGCGCAATGTTGTCGGGCGTCATCGCCAGGCGATACGGCAACGCCGGGTTGCCCGACCATACGCTGAATGTGCGTTTCAAAGGCTCTGCCGGACAGAGTTTCGGCGCCTTCCTGGCACACGGCGTTCATTTCCACCTCGAAGGCGAAGCCAACGATTACCTGGGCAAGGGATTGAGCGGCGGATGCATCAGTCTGGCGCCGCCGGAAGGGTCTTCCTTTGTGGCCGGAAACAACACGATTGCGGGAAATACGCTGTTATACGGTGCAACCGGCGGTGAGGTATACATCAGCGGCCGTGCAGGCGAGCGGTTCTGTGTGCGCAACAGCGGCGCCATTGCCGTCGTGGAGGGCGTGGGCGACCATTGCTGCGAATACATGACCGGCGGACGGGTCGTCGTACTCGGCGATACGGGCCGGAACTTTGCAGCCGGGATGAGTGGCGGCGTGGCGTATGTATGGAATAAAAACGGCGATTTCGACTTTTACTGCAACATGGAAATGGTTGAACTTTCGCTGATAGAAGACAGCGTTTCGCGCAGGGAGCTGTATGAACTGATATGCAATCACCATCAGTATACGGGCAGTCTGCTGGCCGCCAAAATCATCGACAACTGGGACAAGTACGTGGAAGAATTTATACAGATTGTCCCGATTGAATACAAGAAAGTATTGCAGGAAGAGCAAATGAAAAAATTGCAGCAGAAGATTGCAGAAATGCAGCAAGATTACTAAAATTAAATGAGAAGAAAATGGGGAATCCGAAAGCATTTTTAACCGTACCCAGACAGGAAGCGGGATACCGTCCCGTCGAAGACCGAATCAATGACTTCGGCGAAGTGGAGCAGACGCTGAACAGCCGCGACCGCCGTACACAGGCTTCGCGCTGCATGGACTGCGGCGTTCCGTTCTGCCACTGGGCATGTCCGATTGGAAACAAACAGCCGGAATGGCAGAACAAGCTATATTGCGGACAGTGGGAAGAGGCTTATTATATTCTGGAGCAGACGTGCGACTTTCCGGAATTTACCGGTCGCATCTGTCCGGCGCCCTGCGAGAAAAGCTGCGTGCTGTCGCTCAGCATTCACGAGCCCGTGACGATTCGCGAAAACGAAGTGTCGATTGCCGAAATGGCTTTTCGCGAAGGATTTGTCCGTCCGGCGCAGCCCGTGCGCAACGGGAAAAAAGTGGCGGTTGTCGGGAGCGGCCCCGCGGGATTGACCGTGGCGAACCGGCTGAACCGGAAAGGCTATGAGGTGACGGTTTTTGAAAAAGACGAATTTATCGGTGGACTGCTTCGTTACGGCATTCCGAATTTCAAGCTGGGGAAGAAAATCATAGACCGTCGCGTCCGCCTGATGGAAGCGGAAGGTATCCTGTTCAAACCGAACACGAAAGTCGGACAGGACTTGCCGGCGAAGCAACTGGTCGATTCATTCGACGCCGTTTGCATCGCCATCGGCAGCGAAACGCCGCGCGACCTGCCGGTGGAAGGGCGCGGCCTGAAAGGCGTTTATTTTGCAATGGAACTGCTGGCACAGCAAAATCGTATCCTCCAGGGAATCGAGATTCCCAAACAGGATCTGATCAACACCAAAGGCAAAAAAGTACTGGTCATCGGTGGCGGTGATACGGGCAGCGACTGTGTCGGCACTTCGAACCGCCACGGAGCAGCCTGCCTTACGCAGATTGAAATCCTGCCGAAACCACCGGCCGACTTCAATTCCGCTACGCCCTGGCCTGCCTATCCGCAGATACTCAAGACAAGCAGCAGTCACGAAGAAGGTTGCACGCGCCGCTGGAACCTGACAACGAATAAATTCGTCGGGGCAGACGGCATCCTGAAAGGCGTCGAAATTGAAGAAGTCGAATGGGTATCCCGTGACAGTAGCCGGCAGACCATGCAGCCGACCGGCAGAAAAGAAATACTGGATGTGGATATGGTCTTTCTTTCAATGGGTTTTGTACACCCTGTACAGGAGGGACTGATCCGGGAGCTGGCGCTTGCGACCGGCGAACGCAAAAACATTTCCGTCGACAGCCATGACCTGACTTCCCTGGAGAAAGTCTTTGCCTGTGGCGATGCCGTTTCCGGCGCCAGCCTGGTCGTTCGCGCCATGGCGTCCGGACGCAAAACGGCTGAATCCATCGACCGCTTCCTGAAGGGATGACCGGGAGGGAGGTATTTGAGATTATGATTGATTATAAATAAAACCAAGAAACAAAACTTTTATGTGTGGAATAACAGCAATTTTCAACATACGCAAGGACGAATCCATGGAAACGCTCCGCAAACAGGCCTTGCGAATGAGCAAGCTCATCCGTCACCGGGGGCCGGACTGGAGCGGTATTTACACCGGTAAAACGGCGGTTCTGGCGCATGAACGCCTTTCCATCGTCGATCCCGCATCCGGTAAACAACCGCTGTTCAGCTCCGACGGACACGTCTCTTTGTGTGTCAACGGTGAAATCTACAATCACCGCGAACTGCGCGACCGGTTTGAAGGGAAATATGAATTTCAGACCGGTTCGGACTGTGAAATTATCCTGGCGCTGTACCAGGAAAAGGGAATTGATTTTCTGGAAGACCTGAACGGCATTTTTGCGTTTGCGCTCTACGACGAACAAAAGGATGTTTTTCTGATTGCCCGCGATCCGATTGGCGTTATTCCGCTCTATGTGGGAAAAGATGACGCCGGACACGTGCTCGTTTCGTCCGAACTGAAGGCGCTGGAAGGATTCGCCACGCAATACGACCAGTTCAAGCCCGGCCATTACTGGTACAGCGGCGATAAGGAACCCGTGCGGTGGTACCGGCGGGACTGGATGGATTACCGGAACGTGAAGCATAATACGAGCGACAGACAACTGCTGCGCAAGTCGCTGGAAGAAACCGTGCGCCGCCAGCTGATGAGCGATGTGCCGTACGGCGTGCTGCTTTCCGGCGGACTGGATTCATCTATTGTTTCCGCTGTGGCCAAACTGTTTGCTTCCGGACGCATCGAAAGCAACCTGGAAACGGTTGCCTGGTGGCCCCAACTGCATTCGTTCGCCATCGGACTGGAAGGATCGCCCGACCTGATCGCCGCCAGAATAGTGGCCGGCCACATCGGCACGGTACATCATGAAATCCATTACACCGTTCAGGAAGGTCTCGACGCCATTCGCGACGTGATCTATCACATTGAAACGTATGACGTGACGACCGTCCGGGCTTCCACGCCGATGTACCTGCTTGCCCGCGTGATCAGGAGCATGGGCATCAAGATGGTGCTCAGCGGCGAAGGCGCCGACGAAGTGTTTGGCGGGTACCTTTATTTCCACAAGGCGCCGGATGCCGAAGCTTTCCATGTCGAAACGCTCCGGAAAATCAGTAAACTGTACCTGTATGACTGCCTGCGAGCCAACAAAAGTCTGGCCGCCTGGGGCATCGAAGGACGTGTTCCGTTTCTGGACAAGGAGTTCCTGGATGTGGCCATGCGCCTCAATCCGGAGTCGAAAATGGCGCCGGGCAAGGTGATTGAAAAGAAAATCCTGCGTGAAGCATTTGAAGACCTGTTGCCCGCAAGCGTGGTCTGGCGGCAGAAGGAACAGTTTTCCGACGGGGTCGGTTACAACTGGATCGACACCCTCAAAGCCGTTGCCGAGAGCGAAGTATCCGACGAACAGATGGCTCATGCCGCAGCACGTTTTCCCATTCATACGCCCCAAAACAAGGAAGAATACCGCTATCGCAGTATTTTTGAGGAATATTTCCCCAGCGAAAGCGCCATCCGTTCCGCACCATCCGTTCCGAGCGTCGCCTGTTCCACCGCCGAAGCGCTGGCCTGGGACAAGGCGTTCCAAAACATGAACGAACCCAGCGGCCGGGCAGTCAAAGACGTACATGTAGACAGCTACTGATATACTGCACGCGGTATCTTTTATCGGCAAGCCAGTCGCCGAAAGCCACAAAATGGCTGTTTTGATTTTTTTCGCCGGCGCTGATTTGGGTGCGGTTGCCCCGGATATTTGATCACCCGGGTTGTCCCAATCCCGAAATTGATTATATTTGTGCCGAACTTGCGTTAGATTACGAATTTTATACTAAAATAAATACAGATATGAAAGTAATAAACATGAAAAAAATGAGTCTTTTTATGCTGGCTGTCGCGCTCCATTCGGGGGTCTACGCCCGTCAACCGGCATCCGTATTGTGGTACAGTCAGCCTGCAAAAGACTGGCATGAAGCGCTTCCTGTGGGAAACGGGCGGTTGGGTGCGATGGTGTTTGGCGGTTATGCCGGCGAAACCATTCAACTCAACGAAGAGAGCCTCTGGGCTGGCTGCAAAACCGAAGCAAATGCCGATGCCGCTTCGCACCTGCCGGAAATCCAACAACTCCTGCTTAACGGTGATATTGATCGGGCGCTGGAATTGTCCGAGAAATACCTGGGAAGCGATCCCATGCGGATTCGTTCCTATCAGTCGTTCGGCGAACTGAAAATCGATTTTTTTGACGAATCCGCTCCGAAAGTGAAGCACTATCGCCGGGAACTGGATCTCGAAACGGGTGTGGCGTCGGTAACGTATGAACTGGGGGACACCCGGTATACAAGGGAACTGTTCGCCTCCGCGCCGGACAATGCCATCGTCCTTCGGATGACGGCCGAGGGGACGGACAAACTCACCTTCCGTCTTTCCTATGTCCGGGAACAGGATGCGACGGCGTTTCCCGCTTCGGAAAACGAGCTGGAAATAAAGGGACAGATTGTGGATTTGCCGGCGCGGGAAAGCAGCGAAAGCGGACTGCACATGAAATTTGCCGGGCGTCTTCGCGGCGTAAACAAGGGCGGTCGATTGACGACGGTAAACAATGCCTTCTTCGTGGAAAATGCCGATGAAGTCCTCTTTTTCCTGACGGCTGCCACCGATTACAATTTCGAAAAACTGGATTATGATCGCAGCATAGATCCGTCTTCCGTCTGTGCAACTATTTTAAACAAACTGGATGAGCGGAATTATGCAGGCATAAAAGACCGGCATGTCCGTGAACACAGCGCGCTGATGAACCGGATGAGTTTCACGCTGGGGACGGATGACCAGAGCAGCGTTCCCGTCGACGAGCGGTTGCAGCGGGTGAAAGACGGCGCGACCGATCTCTCGCTGATAGCGCTTTATTTCCAGTACGGCCGTTATCTGCTGCTCAATTCCTCGCGGGCGCCGGGCAAACTTCCCGCCAACTTGCAGGGAATCTGGTGCAAAGATATGCATGCGGCATGGTCGTCGGATTTTCATACAAACATCAATATCCAGATGAATTACTGGCCGGCAGAGGTTTGCAATCTGTCGGAAACGGTAATCCCTTTCTCGCGGCTGATCGAGGGGCTGAGAGTGCCCGGACGGGTCACGGCGAAAAAAACGTATAACTCCGTGGGCTGGGCGGTGAATCATCTGACCGATCCTTTCGGACGTACCGCCATCAGCGACGGCGTGGGCTGGGGAACGTTCCCGATTGCCTCCTCCTGGCTGGTCCTGCACCAATGGGATCATTACCTCTTTACGGGCGATGCGGCTTACCTGCGAGACGAAGCCTATCCCTGCATGAAAGAGGCGGCCGAGTTTATCCTCGGTTATCTGGTGAAGGACAAGAACGGTTATTTGGTGACAGCGCCGTCCAATTCGCCGGAAAATGCGTATCTGTTCAATGGAAAGCAGTTCAACTTCACGTATGCCGCAACCATCGACGTGGAGATCATCACCGAGCTGTTCCGCGCCTGCATTCAGGCCGAAAAAATATTGAAGCAGGATGACGCTTTCCGGAAACAGTTGGAAAACACGCTGAAAAAACTTCCGCCCGTCCGCATCAGCCAACGTTACAACACCATTCAGGAATGGATAGAGGATTACGAAGAAGCCGAACCGGGACATCGACACATCTCGCATCTTTTCGGGTTGCATCCCGGCACAATGATCACGCCGGCCACGCCTGTCCTGTTCGAGGGAGCCAAGAAAACGCTGGAGCGTCGTCTGTCGAACGGCGGTGGACATACGGGCTGGAGTCGTGCCTGGGTGATCAATTTCTATGCCCGCCTGCTGGATGGCAAAAACGCCGGGGAACACATGCAGGCATTGCTTGCCAAATCAACGCTGAACAACCTGTTCGATACGCATCCACCCTTCCAGATAGACGGTAATTTTGGCGGAACGGCAGGCATTGCCGAAATGTTATTGCAAAGCCATAACGGGGAATTGCATTTGCTTCCGGCATTGCCGCCCGACTGGCAGTCCGGCAAAATCACCGGTTTGTGTGCCCGTGGCGGTTGGGTTGTTGATCTCCAGTGGGAAAACGGAACATTGGTTGCTGCTCATGTTTTTTCAAAGAACGGCGGCAAATGTAAAATCCGTTATAAGGAACAAACCAAAACCGTATCAATCAAAGCCGGCGAGAAATATGCCCATTTGACACGGTGATACTTTATGTTATGACCGAAAATCCGGCATATTTCGATTCAAGGTCACATATTTCGATTATTTAACTCGAAAAGTTTTGTCGGTAGCTCTATTCGTTATATTTTTGTGACATAAATTTAATCGGGTAGAAGATGGACAAAATTTTAAGTCAAATGGAATGGTTTGAACATAAAGTTAGTGAGATGCTTGAGCAGAATGATACGTTTCAAATGTTGAAAGATGAATTGCAGTCGTTGTTTATGGGATTATTTGTCAGTATAATCAGTTTGGCGACAGTAGGGACTTTAGTTTTTTGGGTATTAAAGTAAAAGGTTGTTGTAAAATCGGTCGGAGGTTGTGTCTTTCGACCGATTTTTGTTATACTGCGCACAGCATGATTTTGTGATATTGTTACCGGATTGCTTCGTGTCTAAAAATAACACAAACAGGGTATTTCGGTTTTAAGGAACCGAAATTACCTTTGCCCCTGCTAAAAAACAACAGTCAGATATGGATACAACTTTATTATTGACGGCAGGCGAACAGACAAAAGCCATTCATGCAGGTGAGTCGCCTGATCCGTTTACACATGCTTCCGCACCGAATCTGGTCATGTCGACGACATTTACGGTCGACAGCGATACGACCTTTTCTGTGGAAGGCATGGAAGAAAATGACGCCTGGATTTATACGCGGTGGGGTAATCCGACCATTCATCAGTTGGAAACGAAACTGGCAGCGTTGGAAGAAGCGGAGACTGCCGTGGCATTTGCCAGCGGGATGAGCGCAATTACGGCGTTGCTGTTGCATGAACTCAGGGCGGGCGACCATGCGGTGGTAAGTGATGTGGCATACGCTGCTCTGTCGGAGATGACCAATGAGCTGATTCCGGCGTTACATATCGAAATCACCAAGGTGGATACATCAAATTTGCATGCGGTAGAAGCCGCTTTGCGTCCTCGGACACGTCTTGTCTATATCGAAACGCCCTGCAATCCGTTGCTGCGACTGACGGACATCGAAGCCGTAGCGAAACTGGCACACCGTGTCGGCGCGAAACTGGCGGTGGATTCGACGTTTGCTACTCCGGCAGCTACCAAGCCGTTGCAATGGGGCGCCGATTTCGTCATCCATTCTCTTACCAAATATCTGAGCGGTCACGGCGATGCACTGGGCGGCGCGATTCTGGGTTCGAAGGCCGACCTGGTTCCTCTGCGCAAAAAGACAGCCATTCGTCTGGGCGGAACGTTAAGTCCCTTTAATGCGTGGCTAATTTTGAGGGGACTGGCTACGTTTCCTCTCCGCATGCGGGTACACCAGGAAAACGCCCTGGCGGTAGCTGCCTGGCTGGAGCAGCATCCGAAGGTAAAGCGGGTGATTTATCCCGGCTTGCCTTCGCATCCGCAACATGCGCTGGCGCAGAAACAGATGAAGAATTTTTCGGGCATCCTAACGTTTCAAACGGAAAACGGTAAGGCGGCAGCACGAAAACTGGCCGACCGGTTGAAGATTATTCATTATGCTGTTTCGCTTGGGCATCACCGTTCACTTGTTTTCTACCTCCACAGCGAAGATTTGTTGCAGACGTCGTTCAAGTTTACGACGCCTGAACAGTTTGCGTCCTGGAATGCGTTTGCCGGCGAGGGGATTTTCCGTTTGTCCGTCGGACTGGAAAATACAGATGACCTTATTGCTGACCTAAAACAGGTGTTGGACGATTAACCTTTTCCCGGAGAATAATTGAAGAATATACTGACACGCCATTGGGCGTTCAGGCTTTTCTCAAAATTCAACACTTCCCGTAACAGGTGTGCAATACATAACTGATGTCGTTTAGCGGGGACTTTCAACGGAGACGCCCAACAGTCGCTCACATAAAATGATTGTAGAAAACTCTCCGGAAAGTACCCTTCTAGTACTTTGTGTCCTCTACTCGCCAATGATACAATATATGATAATGCTTTCGTTTGCCTTACATGAAACCCGTGTTTATGTCCGTTTACGCTGCACTCTGTTTCCTTTGCACCCACTACTTCACTTGATGCAATGCGTTTTCGGATGTCTTCATACGCCGCTTTCGCTTTCTTACATATCGCTGATGACCGTATGAAGTTTGATATTCAGGAGGACGTATGGTGAAAAACAGACCCATAAAGGGGTGGTTTCTTTACAGGCAGTTCCTTAATCTGCCGGTCGGGCTGGAAACTGGCTGACGGCCAAAAGAGGGATCGCCTCAAAAAAGATTTAGCCGAAAATTTCCGGTTCATTCAATTTTTTCTTTTCTTTGTTCCCGGATTATTCACCATAAAATAAAAATGTTAGCATGATGACGAAAAAACTGATTACGTTATGTTTTTGTGCAGGTATATTGTTGACTTCATGTGCTGAAAAAGCCGTGATACACGTCACCCGCCTGCGTTGTGAAGGACGGGTCGACCCGAAAGGGATTGACCTGAATGCACCCCGGTTGAGTTGGGAGCTTGCTTCCGACAGCCGGAACATCCGGCAAACCGAATACCGGATTCTTGTGGCCTCTTCTTTGGATAAACTCAATGCCGACGAAGGCGATTTGTGGGATTCGAAACAGGTCAAATCCGGCGAATCTGTGCTGGCGCCATACAGCGGCGCCGAATTGAAAAGCCGCATGGAATGTTACTGGAAAGTGAAAGTGACGACCAACCGGGGAGCGTCCGAGTGGAGCGAACCGGCCATATGGACGGTGGGACTGCTCCAGCCGTCGGACTGGAAAGCCGGCTGGACGGGACTGGACAAAAGCGATCCGCAAGATGTGCTCGACGGCCGGACACGACTGGCCGCCCGTTATTTCCGGAAAGAATTTCAGACCGAAGACAGGGCTGTCCGGAAGGCCGTCCTTTATATCTCCGGACTGGGACTGTACGAGGCTTTCCTCAACGGCGTCAGAATCGGCGAACAGGTGCTGTCACCCACGCCCACGGATTACACGAAGGTCGTCAAATACAACACGTTTGATGTGACCGATCGCCTGACGAAAGGCGTCAACACCCTCGGCGTGACACTGGGCAATGGCCGCTTCCTGGGGATGCGGAATCCCAACACCCGCCAGTTCGGTTTTCCGAAGATGAGGACGCAGTTGGAAATCACCTATGCCGACGGCAGTACGCAAACCGTGGCGAGCGATGATACGTGGAAAGTGACCGCCGCCGGCCCGATTCGTGCCAACAACGAGTTCGACGGCGAGGAATATGACGCACGGATGGAACTCACGGGCTGGACGCAGGCCGGCTATGACGACGCCGGCTGGCTGCAGGCCGAACAGGTAGAAGCGCCGGGCGGCATGATGGAGTCCCAACTGAACCGGAATATCAAGGTCATGGAAACGCTCAAGCCCGTCGACATCAAGGAGGTTCAGTCCGGCGTATACATTCTGGACATGGGTCAGAACATGGTCGGCTGGCTGCGGATGAACCTCAGCGGCAAGAAAGGCGCCGAAGTGAAACTGCGTTTTGCCGAAGTACTGAAACCCGACGGAACGCTTTATCTGGACAATATCCGCAGCGCCCTGGTGACCGACAAATATATCCTGAAGGGAGACGGAGCAGAAAGCTGGGAACCGTCGTTCACCTATCACGGGTTCCGTTTTGTGGAAATCACCGGCTATCCGGGTACGCCGACGGTCAACGATTTCGTAGGGAAAGTCGTGTACGACGAAATGGAAGTGACCGGCCAGTTCGAAACGTCCGACCCGACCATCAATCAGATCTACAAAAATGCTTACTGGGGCATCCGTGGAAATTACCGCGGAATGCCGACCGACTGTCCGCAACGCGACGAGCGAATGGGATGGCTGGGCGACCGCGCCGTCGGATCGCATGGCGAAAGTTTCATCTTCAACAATCAAGCCCTGTATGCCAAATGGCTGGACGACATCGAACAGGCGCAGCGCGAAGATGGCTCTGTACCCGATGTGGCGCCCAATTACTGGCGAGTCTACTCCGACAACATGACCTGGCCGGGCGCCTACCTGATCATTGCCAACATGCTCTACGACCAGTACGGCGACAAGCGTCCGATCGTCAAGCACTACGCCTCGATGAAAAAATGGATGGACTACATGCGTAAAAATTATCTGAAAGATAACATCCTGGTGAAGGATACGTACGGAGACTGGTGTATGCCGCCGGAACTGCCGGAGTTGATTCACTCCAAAGACCCGGCGCGCAAAACCGACGGGGCGGTCTTGGGCACTACGTTTTACTACCGGATGCTGAAACTGCTCGAACGCTTTGCCGGACTGCTCGACCAACCGGACGATGCCGCGGCCTTTACACAGGAGGCCGAAGTCATCAAGACGGCTTTCAATGAAAAGTATTTCAACAAGGAAACAAAACAGTACAGCAACAACACCGTCACGGCCAACCTCCTGCCCCTCTGCTACGGCATGGTGGCGGAAGCCGATCGGGAAGGCGTCTTCAAGAACATTATCGACAAGACGCTGACCGAGTTCGACGGCCATGTCAGCACCGGACTGGTAGGTATCCAGTGGCTGATGCGCGGCCTGTCCGAATACGGCCGTGCGGACATCGCCCTGAAGATTGCCACGAACCGTACCTATCCGAGTTGGGGATACATGATCGAAAACGGCGCAACGACGATCTGGGAACTCTGGAACGGCAAAACGGCTGATCCGGGCATGAATTCCCACAATCACGTCATGCTGCTGGGTGACCTGATTGTGTGGTTCTACGAATACCTCGGCGGCATCAAAAACAGCCCGGCGGGTGTCGGCTTCGAGCAGATTGAGATGAAACCGTATCCGGTTGAAGGACTGGACTACGTGACGGCCTCCTATCATTCTGCACACGGACTGATAAAAAGTGCATGGAAAAAGCACGACAACCGCTTCCAGTGGGAGATTACCATACCCTGCAATTCGACGGCCATCGTGTATGTACCGACGGGAAACAAGGATACCGTCACGGAAAGCGGCTGAAGCATCGCTTCGGCTGAAGGCGTCAGGTTCATTGAAATGAAAGGAACTTATGCAGTATATGAGATAGGTTCCGGAAATTATCAAATTGAGTCCGAACTGTAAAAAAACAGGAGAGCTTGTCCGAAAGCAGCCTTTTGGACAGCTCTCTCCTGCGTAGCAACATTGCAAAAACCTTATATACAATCCATGCTGTTTTCGTGTAAGGAAGGGCTTTTTGATCCCGTTATTTGGGGCGGGCTGTAAGCCTTTATTGGGGGACTCCTAATCACTAACCACTGATA
>JAITAY010000303.1 GCA_031283915.1 Tannerella sp. | reverse complement strand
AAAAAGCGAGGACGCTGTCACAAAAAGTGAGGACGCTGTCACAAAAAGCGAGGATGCTGTCACAAAAAGCGAGGACGCTGTCACAAAAAGTGAGGACGTTGTCACAAAAAGCGAGGACGCTGTCACAAAAAGCGAGGACGCTGTCACAAAAAGTGAGGACGCTGTCACAAAAAGTGAGGACGTTGTCACAAAAAGCGAGGACGCTGTCACAAAAAGTGAGGACGCTGTCACAAAAAGTGAGGACGCTGTCACAAAAAGCGAGGATGGAGGCTTTCGGAGTGGAAACCACTCTGCCTTGAGCGAGAAAAGTTTTGATGCGGTTGCCCTGAAAGTTTTCAGGTGATTACGTATTATTTTGGAGAAACAGCAGGTTTTTCTGAAAGTACGTCTGATACGGTGTCTTAACCGGCAATTATTTTCCTCAATACCCACGGTGTACTTTTTTCCGATTAGATGATTGTCCGACTGAAAAGCAATAATAAAACTCCCCCAATTATCGCTACAAATACGATCATAACGAATCTCTGCTGCAAGGAGTTTTTTCGTAACTTCCCTGCTGTTTTTAAGTCCCGTTTGCCCCAAACAGAGGATACAATTTCGCCTCTCTCCCTGTCTTATGCATAAATCAGCCACACTTTATTCTTCTTTTCCCCGCATAAGCCCAAAACCCGTCCACTGCCAGCGAGGCATAATGATGATATTTCGGCTTATTTGTATAACAGGATTTGACCAGGACTGATAATACTTTGACGATACTTACGCCCTCTATTACTGATATATCTCTGACTCCAATACCTCGAACCTTCATCCATAAAATCCGTTTTGTCATCGATGAATGACAGCCTTTATAATCCAGTGCATGGTCGCCCATGAACCGACGTCCACTTTTTTTGCACAAATAATGCTCCTTTCCGTACGATTTCTTCCCGTTTTTCTTTATCTTTCTTCCTTGACTATGGGGGGCAATAAAGTTCTATCTTTATTTTCATTCAACAAATATACAACTTTGTCCTTCATCGTCAATCTTTTATAACAGCATACTTTTTATGTCACCACCTAATAATGTATCTTCCCACAAGAGGATTATATCCCGCTCACTTCGTTCAGCTCAACCAGTTTGTTGACAATGGCGTAGATTGTCAAACCGGCCGGACTATGAATCTGTAACTTGTTGGCGATGTTTCGGCGATGGGTGATGACCGTATGGGTAGACAGGCAGAGATGTTCCGCGGTCTGTTTGTTGGTCATACCCTTAACTACGCACACGATGATCTCCTTTTCCCGTATACTGAGTTCCTGCCGGTTTGGTTCCGTCGGTTCACCGTCCGGACAGCAGAGCGCTTCCAGTTTCTCCTTGATTTGTTCAGCCGTGTCGTAAATGGAAATCGTTTCGTCGTAGGTTTTCAGTACGGACGGTTCCATCAGCGCATGTTGCAGGGCTATGCATTTCAAGTTGCGGCATCCTGTTTCGTTTCTCAGGCTCTGTATGGACAGACCGCACGGAAACAGCGGATTCACAATCAGGATATCCGGTTTCCATTTGCATAACTCGACCGTCAGACGCGAAGGGTCGGCAATCTCAAAGACATTGACATTCAATGCAGGAAAACGTTTCAACACGGCGATGATGCCGTTGCGGACAATCATTGACGACTCGGCAATTGCTATCTGTAATCTCATACTGCTCATTGAAGCTCTTTTTTTCGTTCAAGCGTCTTGATCACCGGCACAAACAGATCGTCTTCCACCCGGTTGTGCGATGCCAGATCTTCTGCACAGGCGAAGATGTCGAACAGGACACTGTTCAGTTCATTGCTGCTTCGCGCCGGAAAATATTTGATAATGATATTTTTCAGTTCGGAGAGTCGCGCCTCCACCTGATTATGCTGTTTACTGAAAATGTCGATGTGATAATGACGCTTTTTCCCGTTCAGCAGCAGGTCAACATAGGGGAAGACCGTTTCTTCCTCATAAAGCATGTGCTTGCGCACCTCGGATACGTATTCGTCATAATAGCGGATAATGGCCTGTCCAACATCGTTGTGTTTGTAATCAACGGCTTCCACCAGCTTGACGCGGATGGCCGGTAAACGGAAATCCAGAAAATAGACGTGCGAATTACGCAGGTAGGTGATTAATGATTTTACGGACAGCGACATGTCGATTTCATCCTGCCGCTCCTCGTCAATCAGCATGTTCACCACCGTTAGGAACGTCTTCCCGTCTACCCCATTCTTGCGGCACACTTCGCCGATCGTCTGTTCCCCAAAGCCCAAGGCAATACCAAACCGGCTCATGACAAGCAACATGGAATAGTTTTCGCATATCAGGTCGCTCATCTTGTCGGTGACTTTATACTTTCCCAAATGATACATATTCGATTTTCTTTTGTTGAGCAGCACAAAGATAATGATTTTTCACAAAAACGGGTCTCCGTATTCGGGAATTTCATGCAGGAGGAGAGCCTTGTGTCTTTTGCGGTAAATACAAAATGTTTTTTAACCACGGAGGCAAAGGACACAAAGTTTTGGCAGAATTTTTTTTGGCTGTAACAGCCGCAACCTCTGGTTGCAGACCTTCAACGAGGTGGATTACTACAACTACCTGATGGAAATTGTGATCGAGTAAAACAAACATTCCAAGACCTGCCGGAAGTCTAACCCCGGCAGGTCTTTTTTGTCTGTCGAGAGGATGTGTCGAACTTGTGACACACCCTCAAGAGGGGGATTTTTATCCTTTCAGGATTTGCAGAGCTTCCTCCCGATAGCAGTCCATCAGATACGGAATACCTGTCACTTTGGCACATTCTTCGGTGAGGGACATCAGTTCATTGCGGGTAATCACCGAAACGTTGAAACGCCGTGCACCGGCCATCAGTTGCTGGAGACCCACCTTGATCTTGTCTGCATAACTGTATATGCCGATGGCGCCCAGCGGGATATGCTTAATTTCGTTAGCGCCGACGATATCCTTCACCTTTTCGTAGTTGACGAATATCTCTTCCGGTACAGAACCGTATTCGGAAATGCTTTTGGGCAGATTTCCTTCCTCAATCCACTGAGCGATGTTCTTGCCGACCATGCCGGGGATCATCAGTGCGCGTCCCATACAAACGGCCTTTACGTAGGGTGCACCCAGTGCAAGGGCTTTGAATACGCCGTCTTCGGAACTGAAACCGCCGGCAAAAGCCAGGTCGGGCACACGTGCGCCGGTCGAAGCAAGGATATTGGCGTATTCGTAGGCTGCGCTGTGCAGATAAATCGAGGGTACGCCCCATTCTTCCATCATCCGCCAGGGACTCATCCCCGTTCCGCCCGAAGCACCGTCGATGGTGAGGAGGTCGATTTTGGCTATTGAACAATACTTGATAGCCATCGCAAGCTCCTTCAGGCTGTAGGCACCCGTTTTAAGGGTAATGCGCTTGTAACCCAGTGCGCGCAACCGTTCTACTTCCTTCATGAAACCCTCTTCGGTGACAAATCCCAACCGGCTGTGACGTTCAAATTCCTTGATGGCGCCGGATTTGTATGTCGCCTGGACAATGGGATCCGAGGGATCGGGCGTCACGATGTAGCCGCGTTTCTGCAGTTCCAGTGCACGTTCCAGTTGGCCGACCTTGATTTCGCCGCCGATACATTTGGCTCCCTGTCCCCATTTCAGTTCGATAGTTTCGATGCGGTGCTTGTCGATGATGTATTCGGCCACGCCGAGGTTCGTGTCTTCCACATTCATCTGGATCAGGATTTCACCGTATCCGTTGTGATAGCGGTTGTAGGCTTCGATGCGCCGATCCATGTCCGGTGCTTTCTTCACTTTTTTCGCCTCGCTAAGCTCCAGCGCCGGATCGATGCCGCAGACGTTTTCTCCGCACACGATGGTTACGCCTGAAATAGCTGCACCCACAGCGAAATGTTCCCAATTCTTCCGGGCGATTTCGGTCGAACCGAGTGCGCCCGTGAAAATCGGAACCGTCATTTTAACCTTTTTCTCCCAGCCGTATTCGGTTTCGGTATTCACGATGGGAAAACGGGCAGTGTCAGGACCAGCTTCTACGCCTGCCGGCAGTCCTGCCGCTCCCTGGGCATACCCCTGGATGTTGAGATGGGAGTAGTCTACGGGATAATCCTTGTCGCCTCCGGCGGTCACGTCGCCAAAAGGTCCCGGATAAATTAATTCCCTACCCCGATAGGTAGCCTTAAACACTTCACAATTTCCCCTACATCCATCGATGCATCTGGAACACAATCCACTACAGGGGACAATACTTTTCGATCGGTTCGTCGATCGGGTGGCATCATTGCCATTCGGTCTTTGTAAATTCATTGCAATACTTGTTTTTAATGTTATGAATAGTTTGAAAAAATTGAATGAGTCCATTCAAAAATCGCGACAAATATCTACAATGATCTTGAATTATGCAAGAGAAAGCCGAAAAAAAACAGACTTTTTTTTCCTCGCGATTGTTTTTTCTGTTTTTTTCACACAATAAGGCCGTTTTACATACCAAAAAGGCGTTTTTCGAAGCGGTATGGTTCCGACAATTCCCGCCGACAAGATGCCGCACCGTTAAAAAAAACGTCAAATCATTTTATCTTATCGGGGCAGAAATATATTTTTGACCTCGCAAATTCAAATCCTGTCTTATATTAGAAAGGGTAATCAATGAAAAAGTATGTATACTGCACGCGGTGAAGAAAGGGTAGTTAGTAGTCCCCCAATAAAAGCTTACAGCCTACCCCAAATAACGGGATCAAAAAGCCCTTCATTACACGAAATAAAATGGATTGTATATAAGGTTTTGCACTGTTGTTACACAGGAGTCCCCCACCACCGCGAGCGTAGCCCGATAAAAAATAACTGTTGAGCGTGTTATTTCGCAAAAAAAGCATGCATTCGCAAAAAAGTTCGTGCGAAAGAAACCGCAACA
>JAITAY010000185.1 GCA_031283915.1 Tannerella sp. | reverse complement strand
ACACCGGTGGACTACAGTCCACCGGTCTGGGAAGTAGCAGTCCACCGATTCGGGAAATTGGTTGTAAAGGCAGAACCGGACGGAACAGCCCTGACGGAATAACGGAACAGGAGAAATTTAGGTCGCAAAGCAGAATGCAGGACGCACCGGCTCAGCTATCCGACAGTTGTAATTGCATCATACATCTCATCACTAACCACTGTATTTCGTGGTTTCCGACACGGATGCGTGCCGGGGACTGCGGTTAATACGTAAACCGGTATGTTCCCGATGCGATTTCCACGACCGTACATCCCTCCTCTTCGCCGAGATACCTGACGCCTTCGGCCTGTGCCAGCGCCACGCCGGATTCGCTCACCGAACGGCTGTCTTTGTTCGGCAACCTTACGGTAGCTGTCGTATGGGCCGGAAGCTCGACCGCAAGCTCAAAATGACCCGGCGACCGGCGCCATTCCGAACGGACGACGCCATAGAGCGATTCGTAAGAGGCAGCGGCATGGGTCAAGTCCTCCACCGGTTGCGGTGCAATCAGGACATGCTTCATCCCCGGAACGTTTTCGTCAAAGCAGATACCGGCAAGCGAACGGTACATCCACGCAACGACGCTTCCGAACATCGGATGGTCGCGCGACACATTCCCGTCCCACGTTTCCCACAGGCAGGTATGAGCGTCGTCCAGCAGATAGGCGAAACCCGGCGCCGTGCGCTGGTTCATCAGCCGGTAAGCAATGTCCGGCCGGCCGTTTTCCGTCAATACTTTCAACAATAACGGCGTGGCGAGAATCCCCGTGTCAAAGTGATACCGAATGGATTCCAGTTGCTCCAGCAAAGCCCGGAAGACCTCTTCCCGCACGTCGTCCGGCACCATCCCGAAGGCCAGCGGAAACACATTGGCGCCCTGCCGTCCTTCCCCGTACTGCCGGGTTTCCGGATTGAAAAAGACACGGTGAAAATCCGACTTGATCCGCCCGGCCAGTTTCGCAAAATACAGGCTGTCCGCTTCGTTCCCCACCACGCCGGCCACCCTGGCCATCAGCGAAGCGGAATGGTAATAATAGGACGTGTTCACCAGCGGTTCGGGAAGTTCTATTCTGTCCGGCGTACACCAGTCGCCCAGACACCAGCCGTCAGGTTCTTCACGTACGACGATGCCCCGTTCGTCGGTGCGCGTCTCCAGGTAAGACACCCATTGCTTCATGCCGGCATAATGTTGCTCCAGCAGGGTGGTGTCGCCGTAAAAACAGTAATAAGCCCAGGGCATGATGAGATATGCCGACCCCCAGGCCGGGCCGCCGCCACCGCCGCTGAAGGGCGCCGTATGAGGCACGTAGCCTGTTTTCCGGTTGCGGGCGTCGTCCATGTCGTTGAACCATTTGCGGTAGAAACGGGTCATGTCGAACGACCAGAGGGCGCTCTCCACCGCAACCTGTCCGTCGCCCGTATAGGCCAGTCGCTCGCGATGCGGACAGTCGCTGCTGATGCTTCCGTGGAAATTTCCCCGCTGGGTAAGCAGGTAGGATGCGTTGATTTTGTTGAACAGTTCATTGGAACAGGTGAAATGGCCTGTTTGAGCCGGATCGGTATTCACCACTTTCACGACAAGACTTTCGCTGCCCATTTCCACCTCGTGCGTGACGACCTGTACCGTACGGAAGGCATGCCAGGTAAAACGGGGTTCCCACCGTTCCGGAGCGCCGCCTTTCAGGATATAGGTGTCCAACTGCCCGAAAGATTCCCCTTCTTCTCCGTAGAAATGCAACCGTATTTCATCCCCGGCCTTGCCCTGTACCGAGATTGCAGCCCAGCCGGAAATCATTTCCGGGAGAGAGTACAGATACGTCGAATCGTTGATGCGGCCTTTACATTCAGGCGTCAAGGTACGGGTAATTCTGTCGGGCGGAGCCAGTTGCGACTGCAACCGTCCGGCGGGCGGGCGGACAGGCAGCGCAGGTTGCCAGGCGGCATCGTCATAGCCGTTCAGGTTCCATGCTCCCAAATCCAGACGGGCATCGTAGCGCTCGCCGGTAAAGATGCCATCGTGCCGTAAAGGACCTGCCATCGTACATTTCCAGTCTCCGTCCGTCGAGACGGTTTCCGTACTTCCGTCCGTATAGGTAATTTCCAGTTGGATACACAGTTTGGGCAAGTCATACCACATGTCACCCTCTTCCCTGCGGTCGCGCTGGTTGTACCAGCCGTTACCGAGCACGGCGCCAAGGGTATTCGTCCCTTTTTGTAGCAGTCCGGTGACGTCGAAGGTATTGTACAGGACGCGCTGAGTTGACTGGTCGTCATAGAAATAGAACAGGTTGGACAGCGGACGCACGTCATAATTGGTGACCGCCGGCGCCAGCACCTGATCGCCCACTTTTTTTCCATTCACGTACATTTCATAAAATCCCAGTCCGCAGACATACGCTTTTGCCCGGCGGACAGACTGATCGACCGTAAATTCCCGGCGGAACCAGGGTGCGGGATGCGTCTCCCCGGATGCGGGGGCAGAATCCGTCGTGGCGCCGATCCAGCGGGCTGTCCAGTCGGACGGCTGCAACAGTCCCATCGACCACGTAGCGGTCTGACTCCACGCCGTCGGGCGGTCATGACCGTCCCACACCCGCACTTTCCAGTAAACTTGCTGACGGGAAACAAGCGCCTTTCCCCCGTATTTCACTTGAATGGACTGCGACGACGCGACCACCTCCGAATCCCACAGGTCGGCTTTTCCTTCGGACAGCAGCGCCGGGTCGCTGGCCGCCAATATCCGGTAAGCCGTCTGACTTTCTCCTCTGCGGGTGGAACAAAGTCGCCAGCTCAGCAGAGGTTCCTTACTTTCGACAGCGACAGGGTCGCTCAGGTATTCGCATTGCAGATGACCGACGGTCATCGTTTCCCTGTTACATGACGGAAAACATACGACTAACAGGCAGATTGCCGCACAAAACAGATTGATACAAAAATAGCGTTTCATGTGTAACTTTTTTTTTGAATGAACGTGCAAAAGTAACAATAAAATCACAAACCTTACGCCTGTTTGAACGGACGGCTGCATTCCAAACGGGTGCATTTACTTACTCATGTTACGCAGTCTTCGAAATTTCAGTCAATCATTTTTTTTGTCTGCAAAATTCGTAAAGCGCCGTTCTTGCGGGAAGATAAATCCGGACAGGACGGTTACTGTTCGACGGACAGAAGGTTTGTGTAATCTGTCGCGGAAACTGTCAGACCCGTGCGTAACGTGAGATTCTTAAATTGAAAATTTTGAAACAACAATGCGATTACAACTGCGTGAAATCCGCCTTTCCGTTTCAGATCCATGAAATTCCAATGAATCAAACGGCAAAGACATTCATCTCACCATACCTTTATTATATTACTGTTTTCTTTCAACTGTTCGAAAGGCCCGGGCGTCGGGTGTTCGCTTCGTTTAATACCGGCATAGTCTTTGTCAAAGACAATCGGCGTTCCGTCGG
>JAITAY010000125.1 GCA_031283915.1 Tannerella sp. | reverse complement strand
GCTACCGGGCGATGCATCCCTGGCGGGATGCCTGTTTTCGTGTAATGACGGGTTTTTTGATCCCGTTATTTTGGGCGGGCTGTATGCTTTTATTGGGGGACTGCTAACTACCTGTTTTTGCACAAAACTATACCGCGTGCAGTATATTTCCTATTGGGAAAGGATGCGGATCGCAAGGATGCGGATGTCTTTTTTCGGCCGGTCATGTGCATCCCCCGGTTGACGGGCGATGGCCTCAAGCACCTCGAAGCCGTCCGTCAATTCGCCGAAAACAATATATTTCCCGTCCAGGTGCGGACAACCGCCAAGCGTCGTATACATGTCGCGCTGTTCGGGTGTAAAAATCAGGTGTCCCGGCGTGGCGCGAACCACCGAATCAATGCGGGCATTGATTGCCCTGATCTGTTGATTGAACGTTGTCCTGTCCGCACTTTTGAGCGAATCCAGTCCGGCTTTCACCGGATAGTAGAATGCATCCAGCGCTTTTTTGCGAGCCTTCTGATTGGCGGCTAATTCCAGCGTATCCAGTTCGCCGGAACGGTAGACTTTTCCTTGCACAATGAAGAACTGTGACATGTCCGATTTCATTTTCGGATTAATGCCAGCGTCCTGTCGGGGAGCGGCCAGAGCGCCCTTTTTGTGGAAGTGGCTTCCGCCGGTTTCCGGCAGGATTTCGGCGCTCCGGTCGCCAAAGCCGACACGCGCTCCGGGCGCCGCCTGTTTTGAGTCGGGCGCGCCGCCCTGTATCATAAATCCGGGAATGACGCGCGTAAACAGCGTGCCGTCAAACTGTCCCTGTTTCACGCGGTTCAGAAACGTGCGTGTATGATTCGGTACGTCGTCATACAGCCGTATCTTCATCGTCCCCACACTTGTCCTGATCTCGACAACCGTCTCTGCCTGTAACCGGTTAATCGAAAACAGTATGCCGCATATCATGATGATCATTCGTCCCACAGTTCCAAAATTAGAGCGTAAAGATACCAATTTCGTTCCGACAAAAAACAGTACCTTTGCCCTCAAAATCAAAAACAAGCTATATGGAATGGATGCATGAATTAGTGTGGGGCGAAGGAATCGCTCATTCGGTGTTATTGCTGTCCGTCGTGATTTTCCTGGGGATCCTGCTGGGGAAAATCAAGGTGGGCGGGATTTCGCTGGGAATTACGTTTGTGTTGTTTGCCGGTATTCTACTGGCTCATTTCGGTTTTTCGATGAATCTTCACATCCTTCATTTTTTCAAAGAGTTCGGGCTGATTCTGTTTGTCTATTCGATCGGGATGCAGGTAGGCCCCGGTTTCTTTTCTTCCTTCAAGAAGGGAGGGATGACGCTCAACATGCTGGCAACGGGCGTTGTTTTCCTGGGCGTGCTTGTCACCCTGTCCATTCATTACCTGACGGGTATTCCGATGCCTGCGATGGTCGGCATTCTGTCCGGCGCCGTCACCAATACGCCCGGCCTGGGCGCCGCCCAGCAAGCCTGGTCCGACCTGCACGGAACGACCGACAGTTCGATCGCCCTGGGCTATGCGGTGGCCTATCCGCTGGGCGTGGCGGGGATCATCCTGTCCATCCTGTTTGTCCGGCTGGTGTTCCGCATCCGTCTGGACGAGGAAACGGAACGGCTGAACCGCGAAGACGATTCGCACGCCAATGCTGCGCGTCCCATTTCCCTGATGGTGAAGAATCCGGCCATCTTCGGCAGGGCCGTCAGCGAGATTTCAGCCCTGATGAAACATCGCGAATTTGTAATTTCGCGCATCTGGTACAACGACAGCAAGAAAATTGAAATGGTGACAGCGGACACGGTGTTGCACGAAAACGACAAAATCTTTGTCATCACCAACGAACAGGACGCCGGGACGGTGAAAGTCTTTGTGGGCGAGGAAATACCGATGGAACGCAAGCAATGGATACGTTCCGAGAGCCAGTTTATCAGCCGGCGGATCCTGGTGACCAAATCCAACCTGAACGGGAAACGGCTGGGAGAACTTAAACTGAGAAAAATTTGCGGCGTCAACATTACACGCATCAATCGTTCCGGCGTGGATTTTGTCGCCTCGCCGAACGTGACGCTGCAAGTGGGCGACCGGGTGACGGTTGTCGGTACCGAGTCGGCCATCGCCAATGTGGAGAGCGTGCTGGGCAATTCGATGAAACGACTGAACGAACCGAATCTGGTGCCGATTTTTTTAGGCATCGCGCTGGGTATTTTGCTGGGCAGCATCCCGATTACTTTTCCGGGCATTCCGCAGCCCGTCAAGCTCGGGCTGGCCGGCGGGCCGCTGATTGTGGCAATTTTAATCAGCCGTTTCGGATACAAATACAAGTTAGTGACATATACAACGATGAGCGCAAACCTGATGCTTCGCGAGATCGGGATCACGATCTTCCTGGCATGTGTCGGCATCGACGCCGGCGGCGGATTCGTGGAAACGATTTTGCATCAGGGCGGTCTGGCGTGGATAGGTTATGGTTTCCTCATCACCACCATCCCCTTGCTGACCACAGGAGTGATTGCGCGTCATTTCTGCCGGTTGAACTATTTCACGCTAATGGGTTTACTGGCCGGCAGTACGACCGATCCGCCCGCCCTGGCCTACTCCAATGCGACCGGCGGTAACGACGCGCCGGCGGTCGGTTATGCCACGGTCTACCCCTTGACCATGTTCCTGCGCGTGCTCACGGCGCAACTGCTGATTCTGTTTTTTGCATGACACGTTGCAAATTCCTTAAAAAAAACTTGTTTTATACGTTACAATCCTTTACTTTTGCCCACATATTTCTTTTGTTGTCAAAGGAAATACGGACATAATTGGACAAACGCATTTAATTATACATCAATAAAACTGGTTATGGAAAAGGAATATTTTTATTTAAATGGAGAGACGAAAGTAGGGCCGCTTTCGCTGAACGCACTGAAATTTGCGCCTCTTACGCCCACAACACTTGTATGGACCGATACAATACCGGACTGGGTGGAAGCCCGTACGTTGCCGGAATTGCAAAGTCTTTTTGAACCGGCAGATACGCCGTCTGTTGCACCGCCGCCCGTTCCGCCGCAGGTTTCCCCGAATGTGGCGAATGATGCGAGTCCGGACGTGCGACCTCCCATGCCTGAAAATTATCTGGTTTGGGCTATTTTGACAACCGTTCTCTGTTGTTTTCCGTTGGGAATTGTATCCATCATCAATTCATCCAATGTGAGCACGCTGTACGCACAAGGTGATTAGACCGGCGCGCAAAAAGCATCGGCCAGCGCAAAGTCCTGGGCGATGTGGAGCGCTATTGTGGCAGGTATACTCTTAATCCTTTATCTCATTCTCATTGTATCTCTTAGCGTTGCCGGAGCATTGGATAACATGTGATTTTATAACTCTTTTAGTTGGAGATTCGGGTATGAACCGGTTTTCATCCGGCGCCCGAATCTTCTTTTTTTGCAAAACTTTACCGGAATGCCGGATGTATGGAATTTCAAGAAAAATCGGTATTTATGCGATCATCATCCTGACAGGAATGATCGTGGGCAGCGTCCTTTACTTCCGTTTCAATCCGGCCGATTCGCCGCTGTTTCCCAAGTGTCCTTTCCTGATGCTGACGGGATTGAAATGTCCCGGATGCGGTTCGCAGCGGGCTGTTCATGCCCTGCTGCATCTGGACTTTCGTGCGGCATGTTCGCAGAATGTACTGCTTGTAGCGTCTCTCCCGTATCTGTTTCTGCTGCTTGCGGCGCAGGTGATTCGTTTTTTTTCCCCGTATGCGACATTCCCCGTTCGTATCCAACAGCCTGCCGTCATTTGGACGTATTTTGCAATGATCCTGCTGTTTTGGATAACAAGGAATGTTTTCGGGTTTTGACTCATCTCTGCCGGAAACCGTCTTCTCCAGTACCGACCCGAAAGCGATTATCGAACACTTGAGTTTCGAACTCATCAAAACAGCATAAGAGAATGCGAAACGTATGTTTGTTTTTGTACATTGATAGACAAGGGCTGGGACGCACAGTCATGACACGCCCGGGAATACTGATGCTGCTCGTGGCCGCGTTACTCGTGGCCGCGGGCGGCAATGCGCAGTCCACTTTTCTGGACAATCAGAAAAAATACGCACGGGTACGCTCCGCGATCGAGGAAAAAAATTCCATCGTGACCGAAAGATTGACGAAAAACGGCTTGAATGTTTCCGATCTCCATATTTTGATTGTTGCATATAAAAACGAAGGTATTTTGGAACTTTACGCCAAAAGCCGTGCCGAAAAGACCTGTCGCCCCATCCAAACATACAGGATCGTCGCCAAGTCGGGCACGTTGGGGCCGAAATCCAAACAGGGCGATTTTCAGGTGCCGGAAGGGTTTTATCGCATCGATCGTTTCAATCCCGCCAGCCAGTTCTATCTTTCACTGGGTATCAACTACCCGAACAGCGCCGACCGCCGCCGTAGCCACGCCGGGAAACCGGGCGGCGACATTTTCATTCACGGTGCATCCGTGACGATCGGTTGCCTGCCCATTACCGACGATAAAATCAAGGAATTATATTTATATGCGGTGTATGCGCGCAACAGTGGGCAAACGACGATTCCGGTATATATTTTTCCGTTCGTGATGAATGATGCCAATATGAGCGCGTTCGAGCGTCGTTACGCCGCCAATCCCTCCCTGATCGCGTTCTGGCGAAATCTGAAGAAAGGGTTCGATCTTTTCATGGCCAAAAAAGCGCCGCTTGCCGTTACGCCGGATGCCAATGGGCAGTACATTTATCGGTAAAGCCGTGGGCGGTAAAAGCGCTTTTGGAAAGCGAAAAACCGCCGCCAGCATCCATGTATGTCAATTTCCGATTGATTTACGGTCTTTTCCGAAAAACCGGAGACTGCGGAAAGAAAAAAGGAGCTGTTTGACGAGTTATACTGCACACGGTATAAATGCTGTCGTTCAAGCAACCCGACTGCCGGCTCGCACGGGCTTTAGCCCAATCCCCCCACATTGCCGTCCGTTTTAACTCAATGTCATCAAGTTAAGATTTTGTTCCGGCATCCCGTCAGGGATGCATCGCCCGGTAGATAAACCGGTATAACCCTGTATTGCATCCTGTTAAGGATGCATCCCTGACGGGATGCGGATAGAGACGTCGCAAAAATGCTACCGGGCGATGCATCCCTGGCGGGATGCTCTACTACAGCCTTTTAGCGCTAAACTTGATGACATTGAGTTTTAACTGACGGGCAAGAAGGTGTGTGGGCGGATGCCCTTTTCTATGCTGACGGGCAATGCACAAAACTATACCGCGCGCAGTATAACCGCGTATGATAACAGTGATGAATCGGCATAAATGATATGCGGGTTTGAGATGAGTAAAGATAGAGTCAGCAGTTGGGTTTATCGTAAAAGGAGAGCAAACAATTCAAACATCAGTCCTATAATTACCGCTAATGACGTTAGTGGCTTTCCTCACCAATTCATGGAAATATAAGAAAATAATCATCGATGCTCTATCTTATTCCATTTACTTGTTGCCGGGAAAATGACTGAGGTAAATATACAATCCCGTTTCTTTGGCGAATGCTTGAAGTTCGCTTTTCCATAGATGCTTTCGGCTTGCATTACTGCTGCTTCCGTCTGCCGTAATATATAACTTTTCAGCTTTCCGGTAATCATTCCTTCCTTCATTTCCCCACCAGCTATGCATCGCAAGCCAGTCGCCGAAAGCCACAAAATGGCTGTTTTGAGTTTTTTCGCCGGGGTTGATTTTGTGCGGTTGCCCTGAACTAATTTCGATTGGGCATTTAAGATACGAAAAAAACGGTATAAACTTAAGTGATGATTTTATACCGTTCGTTTTTTTACGAAAAGGCGGATGGAGGACTTTTCCAGTAGCCTCGCTTTTGACACACCCTCATTTTTTTTAATTCAGTGATGCATCCTCAGCTTTACTGCTACAATGTGGGTTAAACAAATCACTCCGCCGGGAATTTCCACGGGTTGCGATACGAAGGCCGGATGTATTGATTGGCTTCGGCGACGTCAAATTTCCGCATCCGGTCGTCGTACACCAGTGCAGCACCGCCGATCCGTACACCGATATTCCCAATATGGGCATATTTGGCACAAAGACTGCCGTTTTCGACAGTGCAGGGCGTCTCCGCGTTGCGAGTTTTCACACATTCCAGGAATCGGGTTACATGCGCTAAGTGGTCGTTGCCGTTGGCCGTGACTTTCACCGGCAATATCCGGTCGCCTTCGGGATAAACCTCCCAGCTTTCCCGGTTGGCAACCAGCGTTCCGTTGGTGCCGCGGAACCAAAGGCCGTAGTTCCGTCCATAGGGACCGGTTTCCACGCCGGCATTATTTTCCCATTCGATAAGGAAGTCCTTGAACTGATAGGTGACGGACATGGTGTCAAACGTTTCATGCGCACCGTCCGGAAAAAGAAACCTGCCTCCGCTGGTCAGGGTCTTGACGGGCAAGGTCTTGACATCCATTCCCCAGAGCGCCATGTCCAGCAGGTGTACACCCCAGTCGGTAATCAGTCCGCCGCCATAATTCCAGAACATGCGCCAAGAACCATGCAGGCGACCGGCATTGAAAGACGCCTGTGGTGCCGGCCCGAGCCACCTCTCATAGTCAAGTCCCAGCGGCACGGCGGTATCAGGTCCCAGCGGTGGCATGGCGGCGTACATGAAGTTACCCCATACGTGCGCCTTGCTGATTTTGCCCAGCTTGCCGCTGCGCAGATATTCAATCATCTCATGCCAGAGTTTGCCGCTACGCTGCTGCTGTCCGACCATCGTGATACGGTTGTAACGTTTTGCAGCTGCAACCATGGCGTCGCACTCGGCAATGCTGTTTGCCAGAGGTTTCTCGACATAGACATCTTTGCCGGCCTTACAAGCGTCGACGAATTGCAGGCAATGCCAGTGGTCGGGCGTCCCGATGACGACAATGTCGATGTCCTTGCGATCAAGCAGTTTTCTGTAATCGACATACGTATCCGGCCGCTTACCGTACTTTTGGGCAATCTCGTCTGCCCGTTTGGACAACATTTCACTGTCGACGTCACATAACGCTGGGCAATGCACCTCTTTATGCGTAAGGAAATTCGACAAGTCTCCCCAGCCCATGCTCCGACAGCCAATCAGTCCAACGTTAATCGTGTCGCTGGGCGGCGTTACACGAGAGGAAGAAAGCGTCATGGAGGACAAAGGCACAGCCATTCCCGCCGTCAGTGCGGCGGAAGATTTGATAAAAGTTCTTCTGTTAATGTTCATAATGTCAAAAAAAATACAACTTATTAAAGTTACAAAGGTACTATTTATGTTTTTCAATCGAGCCAGGTGGAAGGATAAAAAAACAAAAATGAAGTCATATTCTTTTTGCATTCATGTTTTTTTTGTTATTTTTGTCCCCGAAATGTATGGCGAGATAGCTCAGTCGGTTAGAGCGCATGATTCATAATCATGAGGTCCGGGGATCATAGCCCCGTCTCGCTACTTAAAACAGGAGGTTTGCGATGGAAACAAGCCTCGTTTGTTTTTTATTTGCACACAATTTTCATAAACGTTCTCATCTTCGGACAATGCATTACTTGTCAATCGTTTTATCCTAATAACTCCCATGGAACTAACTTGTATCGTATTGAACTAAAGGCATTACACACTTATGTTTTTTTTGCGAAATGAGACTCTCAACAGTTACTTTTTATCGGGCTACGCTTGCAGAGTTGGGGACTTATTGCCTTCTTGTCCCCTCGCGCAATTACGAATGTATCTGTCAAAATCATGGCTGACGCTGGGGGCGTTTTAACAAGTATAAGCACAATCGCCCTGAACCCTCCAATGTATTAAATTCATTAATCCATTTGGTGACTATCGAAAATCATGCTATGTTTGTGTCACGATTTCTATAAAAGATGACACGATTGAGTGTTCTACTTTCGTATCGGGAATTTGAGTGACTGCATGTCAATGAGGCTCGGCAAGGGTCTTTCATGCAGGCAGAATCATGATTTTATAAACAATAATAACAGTCCAGATTATGACAAAACGTATTTTTCTTTTCGGTTTTTTGTTTGCCGTTTCGGCAAACCTTTTGGCTCAGGAGGATACCCTTATTCACCGGAGCATGGATGAAGTCGTAGTAACGGCTAACCGCGTCCGGACCAACCGCAACAATGTCCCGATGACCCTGTCGGTGATTGGTCGCGAGGAGATTGAAGAAAGCAGCGAATCGGCGTTGTTGCCGGTGTTGAGCGGGCGCGTACCCGGCATGTTCGTGACGCAGCGCGGCGTGGCCGGCTTCGGCGTCGGCAGCAGTGGGGCAGGCAGTATCACCCTGCGGGGCACAGGTACGGGAAACGAGTTGCTGGTGCTTATCGACGGACATCCGCAGTACATGGGCATCATGGGGCATCACATGGCGGATGCGTATGTGGCGTCGGATGTGGAAAGGGTTGAAGTGATTCGGGGGCCGGCCTCCATTCTCTACGGTTCCAATGCCATGGGCGGCGTGATCAACCTCATCACCCGCAAGCAGGAGGCCGAAGGCTGGAACGTCAACGGACGGGTCATGTACGGCTCGTACAATACGCAGAAATATCAGGCCAGTGCGGGATGGAAGGAGGGTCGGTTCAGCGGACTGATCTCCATCAATCATGACCGCACGGACGGCCACCGCAAAAATCAGTTCGACCAAGACCGCAAAAACGCCCGCTTTCACATCACCAACGGGTATACGAAGCTGGGGTACCAACTCTCCGACCGTTTCCATGTGTGGGGCGACGTGAGTCTGGCCTCCTTCGAGACACAAAGCCCGGGACCGGCGGCCGAGCCGCTGTTCGATAATGTCGCCAATATCCTCCGGGGTGTGGCGTCCGTGACGCTGGAAAATACGTACGAAAAGACCAACGGCGCCTTCAAGGTCTTCTATAATTTCGGCGACCACAAGATTGACGACGGTTACTCGAACGGCGGTACGCCAAGCCCCTTCCATTTCCGTTCCAACGATCATAACTACGGTATCACCTGGTATCAGGCGTTTCGTTTCTTCGAAGGAAACCTGCTTACGGCCGGCCTCGACTACAAGAATTTCGGCGGACGCGCGTGGGATGCTTTCAAGGACAAGACTACGAAGGACAGAATCTGGGCGGATACTTCGTTGTATGAAATAGCCGGTTACCTCGTGATGCAGCAAACCCTGTTCGAGAAACTGACCCTGAATGCCGGGATCCGTCTGGAGAACAGCGAACAGTTCGGTCATGAATGGATTCCGCAGGCCGGACTGGCCTACCGCCCGTTCCGTCATACGGTATTCAAAGCCTCCGTATCGAAAGGCTTCCGCAGCCCCAACATTCAGGACTTGTATTATCTGGCGGGCTGGGCGGGTCACAACCCGGACTTGAAGCCGGAACGGATGAACAACTTTGAGCTTTCCCTCGGACAGTATCTTCCGGACAGGCGGCTGTCGGCCGAACTGACCTGGTTTACGTCCAAAGGTTCCAACATCATCATCGCCGACTGGTCGAACGGCTATCCGCCCACCAAATACAATTCGGGCGCGTTTAAAAACAGCGGCGTTGAATTTTCGCTGAACTGGAACGTATTGAAAAACCTGCGACTCCACGGTAACTATTCCTTCCTCCACATGGACAAGATCATCGAATATTCCCCGGAGCAGCAGATTTATCTTTCGGCATCCTACCGCTGGAAAAAATGGGGCGCCAGCGTCAGTTATCACTACGTGAAAGGTCTTCATAACAACACCGAAGAAATAGACAGCAAAGTCTCCTACGGCCTGCTGGACGCCAAATGCTCCTACCGTCCGCTGACCTGGCTGGACTTGTTTGTCAAGGGAGAGAATCTCACCGACCGCGCCTACCAGACCCGGTTCGACTATCCCATGCCCGGCATCACGGTGTTCGGAGGCATCAGCGTCTCATTGAAATAATCCATTCCTTTGTGTCGTACTTATCATACTCATTTATGCATCGATTACTGTTTGTCGGGATATGCTGTTTGGCGGGCTGCCTGCTTGCGACGGCTCATTCGGGAAAAGCCCGGTTCCATGTGTTGATTGATACCGATGGCGCAGCCGATGACCTGCGCGCCATCTGCATGTTGCTGGGCAACCGCGAGGTGGAAGTTCTGTCCGTCACCACCTCGGAAGGCGCCTTGACGCCCGTTGTTGCAGCACAGAAAGTGACAGCCCTGTTGCGTCACTTCCATCACGAGGGCATCCCGGTGGGGACGGGGCGTCCGCTGAACATCCCTCCGCCGGTTTGGCGGCAACATTCGGAAGGGGCGCTCTGGGGCGACACGGTGCACCTGGCGGTTTCTCCGCAGAAGGCAGCGGATTTGCTTGTTCATACGATTGAACAGGAAGACGAACGGGTGACATTCATCTGCCTTGGAACGCTTACGAATCTCCGGGATGCGCTGGCCGAACGTCCCGGATTGAAGGAGCGCATCGAACGGGTCATCTGGTACAGCAGTTCGGCGCAGCCGCTGCAGGGCGCCAACTACGACGCCGACCCTGTTTCGGCCGACCGTGTACTGGCTTCGGGGATTCCCGTCTGCATCATCTCCGCCAGCGAACAGCACCCTCTTTTGGTAGACGCACCGTATCTGGAGATGATTTCAGGCATTGCACAGGAGTATGCCCGGCAAATCGTCCGGACACACAGCGCCGACGCACTCCGTCCGGTGGTTGCATCCGGACACATGCAGGCGTGGGACGACTGGACAGTGGTTTACCTCTTTGCTCCCGAACTGTTCGACCGTGTTGCCGTGACGCCTACGGTCACCGCCCATCGTCCGGCAAATGCTCAATCCATCGCGCAAGCGAGAGAAGCCATTGTCCGGATACTGACCGGCAAGCCCGACAGCGAGAGCCGCGTCTTCTATGGTTTTCCCGAAGACCCCGGCCTCTATGCCGAAGACGTTGCGCCGATGGTTCGCGACATGATCGCGCGGCACGGACAGAGCGAATGGCGGGCGGGCGTGCTCACCAACGAGCTGCACGGTCATCTGGGCATCTACGCCATCATCGGCGTGAAGATGGGTATCCGCGCTCGCGAATATTTCAACATTGGCGTGGACGACATCGAAGTGACGAGTGACGCCGGTTTGCAGCCGCCTGTCAGTTGTCTGAACGACGGCCTGCAGGTCAGCACCGGCGCAACTCTCGGCCACGGACTTATCCGCGTCTCGCCGAAGGAGGACGTCCGCCCGGAAGCGACTTTTAGGTTCAAAAACAAGACGCTGCGGCTGCGGCTGAAACCGGCTTATGCGCAGCAAATTCGCCGAGACGTGGAGGAAGGTATCCGCCTGTACGGCAATCTCACCGAAGCTTACTGGATGCATGTCCGTACGTTGGCTATCCGCTACTGGCAGGCGTTTGATCGCCATGAGATATTTGAAACATACTGCGACTGAATCCGGGAAAGAGGCTTCAAAGCGTTTGCGCAACGTTGCGATTTT
>JAITAY010000091.1 GCA_031283915.1 Tannerella sp. | reverse complement strand
TTGGTTTAAGATTAGTTGTGCTCCATTGAGCAGTATATTCTCAATATTACCCAATAAACGTTCTGTTACTTGCTTTTCTTCCTGTTCGCGTGTATGTTCGGCAAATACATCACGCTCGCCATGATAAGTCGACAGCCATTTTTTGCCCTGTTGATATAAGTTTTCTATCTCAATAGCATCGGAACTGCTACCGATGGTTTTAATAACATGGTACTTGTCTCTACTTTTGTCTATAACCTGAACACTGACAACACCACTCGGATTTTTCTTTTTGCGTAAAAACATACCACAAAACTAATATTTTTTGGCTGGGACACCCAAAACGGTGTCCTGAAATTTATAATGTGTTATATTTGTGCTTGTTACAAATTTGTTAAAATAAAAGTGTCAAAGTCAGGAACATCCTCGCTTTTTGTGACAACGTCCTCACTAAAAGCGACAAAATGGCAGTTGTGAGATTGGTTTTCGTTGAACCTGATTTTGGTGCGGTTGCCCTGATACGGCGTACGGCAGGATGTTGTGAATTGAAGTGGATGTTCAAAGATTCTTTTTCCAGCAACAAATTCCGCAGGAGATGAAACAGAGGTAGAAAAACATGCCTTCTTCATTCGAAAAATCTCACAGGGATAGTATACCGGTTGCGGTGAGCGTGTTGTTGATGTCGGTCAGCAGCAGGTCTGCACGGCTTTCTCAACAGACGCGGTTACGTTCGTACTACCGCTGATTTCGTGTCGTCACACGATACACTTTGCGCGGTATGATTTTGTGCATAGACACAAGCGAAAGGCAAAAGGTGAAGAACGAGGCCTGCATGTAGCGCATAGCGGTTTTCCCTTGGCCTTATGCCTTATGCTTATGCACAAAACTATCCCGTGCGCAGTATATAATCAATGACCACTTCGGTCTCTCCATAGTGTCAACCCGGATTGTCATGATATTCCACACAGATAACGTTTATGGGTTGCAATGACGGGAAGGCGAGCCTGCGGTTATTTGGTTCGAACGCAACGGGCGTATATGTTCCACGTCTTTTCGGCGACAAAGACAGGGCCCGCATTGTTTTTGGGAATAGCTCCCCTTCCACCTTTGCCGTCGGTCGTGTTGTATGCCGCATAGTATACCATCACGGACAAGTAGGATTCCGCCGTCCAGTATCCGTTAGTTATCGACGCAAGGCCTGCGTTCCCGCTGTAGTCCACGTTTGTCATTCCGTATTTGCCGTATCCTCCATTACTCCTGAAGTATGAGAAGATGCTGTATATTTCGTCCAGCGTCGGCAAACGCCAGAGGTTTTTGTTCGAGGGGTCGAGAGCGGCGCAACTGTAGGGATGCACGGTCGTATTTCGCGGCCCTGCCGGCGGGATGCTGTTATCGTTCGTTTCATCGGGCACGTCGGCCAGATTATACCAGGTGGTGGCGGCGGCGATGGGCATGTCGACCGGCCATACCAGCAGGTTTCCGACTTCGTATGTGGAAAGGCCGGTTATGGTTGCATTAAAAGTCGTCCCCAGCGCGTTGCGAAGAACGATGGTTGCCACAGGCGTCACGACGCTCGGAGCGCCCTGCCGGTTCACGATCCTGAACGGCAGGTCTTCGCCGGCGGCGGAGACGTTCAGGCCGCCGGTCTTGCCGAGCACTTCGGACCGGTTCGTGATGATGTTGTCCGGATCAATCACGTCGATTACTTCCCACGTCGTGTTGGCGCGTACGCCGATCTTTTTTATGCCTCCGTCCATGAGGAAAAAGGAGGGTATGACGGGAATAAGGTTGAAATCGAACTGGCGGAGGAAAAGCGTGCGGGTGACGATCGCGTTTCCGTCGTTGATGGTAAAGTCCACTTTCGAAGCCCGGTGTATCACCAGATCACCGCCGGTGTAAGCGTCTGCTCTGACATTGCCGTAGGTCGCCGAACCGCCGTTGATTACGGTCTTGCCTGCGGGAAATCCCGTCCCTTTGAAGCCAGTCGTCCCTGCGGCGCTCTGTCCTGCGTCGGTGACGGCGACGGTCACGGAGGCGGTGGCCGGCGTCCAGTTCACGCTGAAACCGGCTGTTCCGCCGGCGAGCGGGAATACAAGTTCGTTGATTTCATTCCCGCTACCGTCCGTAATCCGCATGTCGAAAAGTTCTTGCTGAACGACCGTCACGCGAAAAGACAACTGCCCGGCGCGGATGTAAAGGTAAGCCGTCCGCCTGGTTCCCGTCGTGTTTTCTTCGGCGAAGAGGAAGACGTCTTTGGGGACGTTGGGGGAAGCGAACGACCGTTCGCTCGCCGTAAGCCATGTGATGGCCGTACCGCTTGCATCTGTGATTTTCTCGATTTCCCATCCGCTCGCGACGCTGGCGCGAATCGTCAGCCGGTTGTCTGCCGTCGCCGCCGTCTGCGCCCCGTTCGCGAAGGTAAAGGCGCTTTTCGATACTTCCAGCGTGTTTTGTCCGTCGAAGGAGACATTTTCCATGCTGCCGTCGTTCCACGGCAATACGTCTACTTCCATGTTGACGAGCGTGGTTTCGAAGGCGAGTTCGGGCGTGGGGTATCCGTCGCCGTTTACCTTGACGATTTTCATCAGGTAGTGATGATTGCGCAGGAGGGGCAGAAATTTGCCCGGAGCGGTTCTGTCGACAAAGTCTACGCGATAGAAAGAGACCGGTCTTCCCCGATAGCTTCCTCCGATGATTAAGCAGGTATTGGCAGCCATCGCCTTGCCGCCGGCGCCGGCGGGCGCTTCGAAGGTATAGCATACCCTGCTGTCGAACGCCAGCGGAGGATTGGCTGGATAGGACATGGAGGCGTATCCGTTCGATACGGCCGGTTCGCTGGGCATCACGGCGACGTTGTCGGCCGGCCACGCGCTCAGGTCGGGGACGAGCGCCCCCTGCGAACTGTAGTTGTAGAGCCGTATGCTGGTCAGGACGAAATTGTCGCCGTTCGCGCCTGCCGCTTCGGGCGTAACTTCTACTTCTATCTTGGCCAGCATCCGGATCATGGAGATGGCGTCGTTGCCGACGAAGCTGGAGTGCGAGTCGATTGTCTGATTGTCGCGCCGCCCCCACATCGGGATGCAGTCGCCGTCCCATTCGCTGGCGTTCCTTTCCACAAGGGCGTTGAGCGCTTCTTCCTTCGTATCACCGAAGGAAATGCCGCTGTTGTCGATTATCTCCTGCGCATTGGCGAGTACGACAATATCGTACAGCCCGACGGGAAGGGTTACCTGAAACGTTTTCTGCATATTCGACCCGGCCGCGATGTCGTCTACCGTTATGAGGCGGCTGAATGTACGGGCGCTGCCTTCCGCTTTGAAGAGGAGGATATGAACCTTGTCGACCGCGCCTTCGTCCGAAACGCTTTTCGTGGCCGCCGATTTTATCTGCGAAGGCACCCGGATCGAGAAGTTTACGCGCGTTTCGCTAACCTTATCGTCTGTCCGGCCGCTTTCGCCGGTATATATGACAAGTTCTTCCGAACATGCCGCAAAGGCAAGGATGAAAAGGCACGAATACAAAAAGGCTTTTATTTTCTTACAGATATATGTTGTCATCGTCTTTATTTTTTTACAGTGTGAATAAAATTATTGTTTCTGGCGGAGGAACAGGGTTTTGATTTCCGTCCTGACGCCGTCGGTAAGGGTAAAGTCCAGTCTTGTGAGCCGGTCGGTTTCGACTTTTTTGCTTGTGATCGCGTACGCTTTGAAGCCTCCGGCGAGTTCGGAGTTGTTGCCGGGCATTCCGGTTCCCTGGAAAGCGGCTCCGGGATTCGTCACATAAACGGTCACTTTTGCCGTCTCCGGTTTCCATACTACCCTGAACTCTTTTACCTGTCCGGCCTGCCAGGTGAAGTCGTACAGACTGACGGGCTGCCCGGTGGAGAAGTCTGTCACTTCGATGCCGAATCCGGGTATTGCGCTCTGGGTTACTTCCACGCAATACCTCAGATTCCCGGAACGGATGTAGACGTATGCCGTGCGGTCGGAAGCGGACGTATTTTTATCGACGAGGACGGTCACGTTTCCGGCAACGCCCGATGCTCCGGACAGGACGTCGAGAGCGAGCCACGATGCCGCGCCGGCCGTGCCGCCTGCGTCGGTAATTTTTTCGATTTCCCAACCGGTCGGCACGGTAGACATGACGGTCAGCGTATTGTCGCCGCCCGCAAAGGTATGAGCGTCGCTCGGCAGCGTCAGGCGGTCGGTCGATACGCCCAGCATATATTCCCCGTCGAAGACGACGTTGTTCATTCCCTGTTCCGTCCAGTAGAGAAAGAGCGCGTTCATATTGACGGAGGGCGAATTAAGCGCCATTTCGGGAGAAGGATAGCCGCTGCCGCTTACACGTACGATTTTTATCAGATAATAGTTGTTGCGCAGCAGAGGGAGAAAGACCTGCCGGTTGTTTTCTTCGCCGGCGAAATCTATCTTGTAGTAGCTTGTGGCTTCGCCCCTGTAGCTTCCGCCTATCACCAGACAGGTATTGGCGGACAGGTTAGCGGCGGAGCCGGCCGGCGCTTCGCAGGTATAAATAATCTGTTTGCATCCGTCGGGCGTCACTCCGTCGGCGGCGTCGAATATCAGCGGAGCAGAAACGGCGGCATAACCTCCCGCCGCGGAAGGTTGCGTGGGCGAAAGGGCTATGTTGTCGGCAGGCCATGCGGCGAGATCCGGTACGAGCGCGCCCTGCGAACTGTAATTGTACAGCCGTATGTCGGCGAGGGTAAAATCGGCGGAGGCGAGCGTCTCCACGTCTATTTTGGCCAGCATGCGAACCATCTCTACGGGAGACATGTTGCCGGGATTCGTTTCGAGGTCGATCGTCAGATTGTCGATTCTCCCCCACATGGGTATGCCGTTATCGTTCCACTTGCCGACATTCGTCTTTACAAGCGCCTTAAGCACGTTTTCTTTCGTATCGCCCAAAGAGAGGGCGCTCCCGTCGACAATGTCCTGGGCGTTGGCCAGTATGACAACGTCGTATTCGCCGGTCGGCAGGGTGGCGTCGAAAGTTTTTTGCGAAAGCGAATTTGACTGGATATTGTTCCCGTTTACCCCCAGACAGTAGGTCGTGATTCCGCCTGCGTTCTTAAACAATAATAACCGTACATTGCGAATCACGTTTTCGTCCGATTCGGTCAGCGCGCGCGTCTGCATCCGGAAAGGAAGCATGAGCGAAAAACTTACCCTGGCGTCACGGCTTTTTTCGTAGATCTCGTCCGTGAACGTTTGTTCTTCGGACGTGCAAGCCATGAAGCTAAGGCAAGAAACGCACAGCAACAGGAGCATTCGTGCCATATTCGTATGTATATGTTTAATCTTCATTTTTTCGTTCTTTGAGTCGTTTTTTATTATTGTATTCTGAGAGATTTGAAAAAACGGAGCGTCTCCAACGCTTGGAGGAGACGCTCCGGCAACCGCCGCTTATTCCTGTCCGAAAATCACGTCGGTATCGGAAACTTCCCACTCAACTAAATTTACTTCTACCGTTACATCCATCGTCTTCATTTCCGGTTCGGGCTGGATGTTGGAATGTGAAAATGCAATATTTTTGATAGAATAGACCTTGCCCGGTTCCAGATAATTGACTTTGCTGTTCCCCACTTTCAGGCCGGAAATGGTGAGGTACCATTCGCCGTTGTAATCGACGCCGTTCGCCGTATGGATACCGCTGAGGCGAATCACGATATGCGGCGTCGTCAGAGCTTCCACGCTGCACGTTTTCGGGGCAAGCGGGTTATAGGTCCATGCGTCGCCTGTCGAGGGCGTATACGAACGGCCATTGTCTGCCGAAATGCCCAGGCTGAAGTTCGCCGCATCCTTGTAGTCGAACAGAATGCCTGCGTCCGTAGCGGGATAGGCCGAACTGGGCTGTGCAAAATCGGCGACATTCGTGTTTTTTATTGCAGCCGCCGGCGCATCGCCTGCAAGCGAAACCGCTCCGTAGTAATTGTTGATAAAAATACCGTCTACACGGAAGGAGTCGATGTCGCTACCCAATGCCGACGAGATTTTTCCTATTTCGAGACGCGCCGCAAGGGGAGCCAATTTAAATCGGGATACATACTTGTTCAAAGAATTGTCCAGCGTAATATCATTTCCGCCAAACAGCGCGACGCTGGAGATATTGCCCTGGGAGGAATACAGAACCAGTTTCTGTTTCAAGGCCGCAATACTTTGTCCTGTCGTCGGCGAGCCTATTTCCGCAGGTACGTTTCCAATTACGTAAGCATATTTCGAGTGTCCCGGCACATTCGAGATTTCCGCTCCGCCGGACGCTGTAAGAAGATTTATGTCTATTTCGCTGTCGTTATTGACATTCGGATTGGCGTTGGTGATTGCCGTCACTTTTGTGATATTGTGCTGCTCCGAGGCAAACAGCAAATAACCGCCGTTAAATACTACCTTACTGCTGTTCGATACCGAATTGTTTTCCGCACGTGTAGAAGAGGTCTCGCTTACAAGTTTCAGGCTTACGCTCTTCAATTCGTTCTTCCCTTTGTCTTCGACAAAACTGTCGCCGCCATTTGTGTTGCCGCCGCTGATCACTTCTTCCGTGGAGCAGCTTGCCAGTCCGATAATTGCCGCCAACGCGAGCATCATTGTTCTTTTTGTGAGAATTGCTGTTTTCTTAAAATTTACTTTCATAGAATCAATTAATAAATAGTTTAAATAATAAATAATG
>JAITAY010000087.1 GCA_031283915.1 Tannerella sp. | reverse complement strand
ATAACCTTCTAACATGATTTAACTAAATCTCCGACGTAGTCGGTAGTTTCGCCGTAACCTCTGGGAAAACTACCGACATAGTCGGTAGTTTCGCCGTAACCTCTGGGAGAACTACCGACATAGTCGGTAGTTTCTCCGTAACCTCTGGCAAAACTACCGACATAGTCGGTAGTTTTGCCGTAACCTCTGGGAGAACTACCGACTACGTCGGTAGTTTCGCCGTAACCTCCGGGAGAACTGCCGACATAGTCGGAGATTTGGTTAAATCTTGTTAGAAGGTTATGCTGCGCACGGGAAGGGGCATACTGAATCATTGAATCACTCATGTTACGCAAAGTCATGTTTCTTTGCATAAAAAACATCTGTTTGTTTTTTTATATCTGCGAATCAGATCCGTTGCAGGACTTCCCTGATTTTTTCGCAGGTCTGGATGCGGGTCGGTACCAGAGGCAGACGCAACCTGTTTTCGATGAATCCCAGTATGTGCAGGAGGCTTTTCACGCCAGCCGGATTCCCGTCAACAATGAGCAGTTCGAACAGTTCGATGAAACGGGAATGTATCGCCCGTGCATTTTCGTAATCGCCCGAGAGCGCCAGGCGTACCATCCGGCTAAATTCTGCCGGCAGGGCATTTCCAATCACCGATATGACGCCGATGGCACCCAGGGCAATCAACGGGAAGGTGATGCTGTCGTCACCGGAAATCACCCCGAAATGCTGCGGTTTATTTTTGAGGATGCTGTCCATCTGGACGATATTGCCGGAGGCTTCCTTAACGGCCACCACGTGTTCGAATTCGCGGGCGATGCGCAACGTGGTCTCCGCTGTCATGTTCACGCCCGTTCGTCCCGGGACGTTGTACAGTATCAGCGGCTTCGGCGTGGCTTCGGCGATGGCTTTGTAATGCCGGTAAATGCCTTCCTGCGAAGGCTTGTTGTAGTAGGGCACCACCGACAGGATTCCGTCAATATCGCGGAAATCATCCTCTTCCAGTTTTCTTACTACCTCGCGTGTACAGTTGCCGCCGGCACCCAGCACGATTGGTACGCGCCGGCGAACTTGCGCTACGGTCCGGCGAACGATCTCCGCCTTTTCCTCTTCAGCCAGCGTGGGCGTCTCGGCCGTCGTACCCAAGACTGCCAGATAGTCCGCTCCATTCTGCACCTGATATTCTACCAGCTTTTGCAGCGCCTCGAAATCCACGCTGTCGTCGTCCTTAAACGGCGTTACCAGTGCAACGCCCATTCCTCTTAAATCTATATTTATCATTGAAAAATCACTGTTTCTTTTTGTTATGTATGTCGCTTCAAGGATTTTTGGAGCGAATCATCTGCAAATAATTCAGAATTTGCTGGAACAGAAACGGGATGTCGTGCGTGCCGTCTTCCATGACAATGGAGAAATCATACCAGTTCCTGTCCGAAACATATTTGGCGCCGACCTTGAACGTGGCCGGATGTTGCAACATCAGATAACGTAGTGCCGGAGGAGATCCTGCGCCGGTCAAATCCAGCAGCATGTCCGCCGGAAGATGCCGAAGTTGGTCCAGAATATATTTTTTCGGGAATCCCCAGAAGTCAATGTCCTTTTTCGCCTCCACCAGGAGGTAGCCGTAGTCCCATATCCGCGTGGGATCCTGCTTGAGGGCATATACGCATACATGTACGCTTTTCTTCATCGCTTTCAGCCTGTGAATGCAGGCTTCCACCGCTTTCCAGTCAGACATGTCGCACAGGATCAGAATATGCCGTGTCTCGTCCAGCTCACGATAGCGCAACCGCCTGGTACCGGAAGCTTTCCGTAACCGTTCAATTTTCCTGTTTATAAAATATTCGGTGAAAGTCATTCTATCAGTTTTAGAAATTCTTCTTCATGGATAATCTTAACACCCAGCTTGGCAGCCCTGGCCTGTTTGGCCGGCCCCATATTTTTTCCGGCCAGCAGGTAGTTCGTATTTCCGGAAACAGAGCCTGCGTTTTTCCCGCCGCAACGCTCAATCATCGACTTGTATTCGTCGCGTGAATGATGCGTAAATGTGCCGCTGATCACGAACGTCAGTCCTTCCAGCCTGTTCGAACGTGTTGCCAGCGCTTCCCCGTGCAGGGTCATTTGCAAGCCGTATGCCCGCAAGCGACCGACGAGTTCGCAGTTGCGCTCGTCGGCGAAATAAGCTATCACGCTTTGGGCGATGCGTTCCCCGATTTCGTCCGTTTGGGTCAGCGATTCAAAACCGGCCTGCATCAGCCGTTCCATCGACGTCCAGGCATATGCCAGCCGCTTGGCCACCGTTTCGCCGACGTAGCGAATCCCCAGCCCGTAAAGCACACGTTCAAACGGTACCTGTCTGGAGGCCTCCAGGCTTTCCTGCAGATTTTGCACACTCTTTTCCGCCCACCGCTCCAGCGACAGCAGATTTTCGGTCTTCAACGTATACAGGTCGGCGACATTGCGCGCGTAACCGGCATTGTAGAGGTCTTCGACCGTTTCCGGCCCCATATTGATGTTCATAGCCTTGCGGGTGACGAAATGTTCGATTTTTCCCTTCACCTGCGGCGGACAGTCCCATTCGTTCGGACAGTAATAAGCAGCCTCCCCTTCCGGGCGTATCAGGCGGGTGCCACATTCCGGACACCGGTGTATGAAAAATACCTTTTCCCCCATCAGGATGGAACGGGCATCCGTGTCTACGCCCGTGATCTTGGGAATGATTTCGCCACCTTTCTCCACAAACACCCGGTCGCCGAGATACAAGTCCAGTGCGGCGATGATATCCGCATTGTGGAGCGAAGCGCGTTTGACAGTCGTTCCGGCCAGTTGCACCGGCTCCAGGTTGGCCACCGGCGTCACTACGCCCGTCCGTCCGACCTGGTAAGAAACGGTGTTCAGCCGCGTTGCCGCCTGCTCCGCCTGAAACTTGTAGGCAATGGCCCAGCGCGGGCTTTTCGCCGTTGCTCCTAAATAACGCTGCTGACGCAGGGAGTTGACCTTTAGGACGATTCCATCCGTCGCCACGGGCAAGTTCCTGCGTTCCCGATCCCAGTAAGCGATGTAGTCGAATACCTCCTGCAAGGTTGCGCATTTCCGCATGGCGTCGGAGACCTTCAACCCCCAGCTGCGCGCGGCCTGCAGATTGTCATAGTGCGTGTCTGCGGGCAATGATTCGCCCGCCATGTAATACAGGCAGGCATCCAGCCGACGGGCTGCGGCAACAGCCGGATTGAGTTGCTTCAACGTACCGGACGCGGCATTGCGCGGATTGGCAAACAGCGATTCTTCCTGCTGCTCGCGTTCCCGGTTCAGCCGTTCAAACTCCGGCCAGGGCAAAACGATTTCCCCACGTATCTCGAACCACTCCGGATAGCCTTCGCCCAGGAGTCGAAGCGGGATGGAACGGATGGTCTTCACGTTGGCCGTCACGTCATCACCCCGTGTGCCATCGCCCCGCGTGACGGCCTGTTTTAACCGTCCCTTTTCGTAGATCAGCGATATGGATGTCCCGTCGTATTTCAGTTCGGCTACCAGCTCAAAGGGTTCGTTCAGCGCACGCGCCATCCGTTCGTAGAAGTCGGTCACTTCGCCTTCCGAATAGGTGTTGCTCAGCGAGAGCATCGGGTAGCGGTGGGATACCTGTTCAAATTCTTTCGACAGATCGCTTCCCACCCGTTGCGTCGGCGAACAGAGATCGGCATATTCCGGATATTGCGCCTCCAGCGCCTCCAATTCCTTCATTTTTTCGTCAAACAATACGTCGGATATCGTCGGACTGGAAAGCACATAGTAGTTGTAATTGTGCTGCTCCAGTTCCACGCGAAGTGATTTTATCTTTGATTCTGCCTCTGTCATATCATAATCATTCATACGGGAATGCAAATATAAGGCTTTGTTGTTAACAAAACGTGCTCATGCCGGAAATAGTTTTCATCAAAAAATAATAATTCGCAAAGATTCAAGCATCAAACTCATTTAACCTGTCAGACGCCTCCCGCCGCTCTCACCCATCTTATCAGACCGTCGGTTTCAGCCGACGGCAAGCGGAAGAATGGGGCTAAGGCCCTGCGGTGTCATGGCCGGGTTTCTGTTGCTCTTTATTTCTTTCCTGTCCCTAACGGGTAAAGTAATAATTGAAACAGTAAACACATAAAACAGCCGTGACCGACACGCCCTTTGTGGGGAGGGCTTCCGGGTAGTTAGGAGCTGTCTGTAAATAAACCATCCCAATTGCCGGGAGATGATTTTTGCCATCCAACGACTGAAAATGCGCGAAATTTTCGGAATCCTGCCGGACTGCGGCCGTTTCAGTCTGAAATTTTCGGAATCCTGCCGGACTGCGTCCGTTTCAGTCTGAAATCTTCCTTCTTCTCCTTCCCTCAAGTGATGATGTTTGCAGGCGCTTTGAAACCACCCGTTATTGGGGGGTGGGCTGTATGCTTTTATTGGGGGACTACTAACTACCTCTTTATATATAGTCCCTACGTGTCATTCCCTTTGTCCCGTAAACCCGTTGGCAATCCGACACGTTCTGCCAGGCGCGTAAGTTCCATGAACTGTTCGACCGACAACTGTTCGGGGCGCAGGTCAAAAACCGGCAGGGCATACTCCGGGAAATCCTTCCCCAGCAGCGGTTTCAGGGAGTTTCGCAACGTCTTGCGGCGTTGATTGAAAGAAGTTTTGACCACCTGACGGTATAGCTGTTCATCGCAATCCAGCGCCTTGCGGCTGTTGCGGGTCATGCGGATCACGGCGCTCTGTACCTTGGGTGGCGGATCGAACACTTCCGCGCCGACGGTAAACAGGTATTCCACCTCGTACCAGGGCTGTATCAGGGCGCTGATAATCCCGTACGTCCTGCTGCCCGGCCCGGCAGCCAGCCGTTCGGCTACTTCTTTCTGCACCATTCCCGCACAACAGATGACTTGTTCCCGGCAGTCCAGCGCCTTGAAAAAGATCTGGCTGGAAATATGGTAGGGATAATTCCCGATCAGGCAGCACGTTTTTCCCGGATACAGCGCAGCCAAATCGAGCCGGAGGAAGTCTTCCGCCAGGATGCGACCGGACAACGGCGGAAAATGCTTGTGCAAATAGTCCACCGACTCGCGGTCGATCTCGACCACCGTCAGGTCGTGTCCTTCGTTCAGCAGGAAACGGGTGAGCACGCCCGTCCCCGCGCCTACCTCCAGCACGGGCAGCCCGCGGTATCCGGACAGCGTCGCGGCGATGCGTCGCGCCACGTCCGCGTCTTTCAGAAAATGTTGTCCCAGCGTTTTTTTGGGAAGTATCTTTCTACTGTACATGAATTCTCCGGAAAAATAGTACCTTTGCGGCGAGCAAAAATAATAAAAAAACAGGAACGGAACGATATGTCCAGTAAATTAACACAGCTATTGAAAATCTTCATTCCCCTGGGGTTGGGAATTGTGATCTTGTACTTTTTATACGCCAAAACCGATTTCAACGAATTGTGGACGAATATCCTCGGAACGAATTGGTATGTATTGACCTTTTCACTGATATTCGGCCTTGTGGGGAACCTGATTCGCGGATTGCGATGGGATTTGCTGATCCATCCGCTGGGCTATCAGCCGCGCAAGTCGAACTTGATATACGCCGTACTGGGGAGCTATGCCGTCAATTTCGCCCTGCCGCGCGCGGGGGAAATCTGGCGGTGCGGTGTGCTGGCGAAAGAAGAAAAAATACCGTTGACCAAGTTAATCGGCACGCTGATTGTGGATCGCCTGTTCGACATGATCATGGTCGCCCTGATTTTCTTGCTGGCCATTTTGCTCAACGCCCGGATTTTTTACGGGAACATGCATGAGTTCGACCTCCCGGAATGGCTCGTTTCGCCTTCGTTCTACATGGGCTGCCTGATTTTGTTGGCGCTTATCGTTTCGGTAATGTTTTTGCTCCGGAAAAACTATGTCGTCAAGAAAATCATCTGTTTTTTCGCCACTCTCTGGAAGGATCTCCTGCAAATCCGGCGAATGGAACGTAAAATGCGTTTCTTCATCTATACATTGGGTATTTGGGTTTCGTATTTCCTGTATTTTTTCATCGCCTTCCATGCGTTTGACTTTACGGCGAAACTGGGCTTCACCGCCGGACTGTTTATCTTTGCCGTGAGCAGCCTCAGCATGGGGATTCCTTCCAATGGCGGACTGGGGCCGTGGCAGGCAGCCGTCGTGTTCGGCATGAACGTTTTCAGGGTGGATATGATACAAGCCAAGGCTTTTGCAACGGTCGTATTCGCCTTCCAATCCATTTGGACCGTCCTGTGCGGGCTTTTCGGCATTGCGATGCTTTCAATTAAAAATGATGGAAAGTTAAAGGAACAATCATAAAAAGAAGAGATATGGGCAACAGTATTTTAGAACTAAAGCCATCCGATGTTTGGCGCTATTTTTACGACCTTACACAGATTCCCCGTCCAACCGGCCACATGGACGGCATCACGAAATACATCCTGTCCTTCGGCGAGGCGCAAGGTCTGGAAACAAAGCAGGACGAAGCCGGGAATGTCCTGATTTGCAAACCGGCTACCCCCGGTTTTGAAGACCGGAAAATCGTAGTGCTCCAGTCGCATCTGGACATGGTGCCGCAAAAAAACACCGCTGTGACTCATGATTTTCTGAAAGACTCGATCGACGCCTGTGTTGACGGAGCATGGGTGAGGGCGCGCGAGACGACGCTGGGCGCCGATAACGGGATCGGCGTGGCGCTGATGCTGGCCGTGCTGGCTGACCAATCGCTGAAACACGGTCCGCTGGAAGCGCTGTTTACGGTAGATGAGGAAGTCGGCATGGTCGGTGCATTCGGCCTGAAACCTCACTGGTTGCAGGGGCGTACGTTGCTGAACTGCGATTCGGAGGAGGAAGGCAGTCTGTTTGCCGGATGCGCCGGAGGAACGGACTTGAATATCACGTTCCGGTACAAAAAGGGAGCGCCACTGATTGAAGGCGATGTGCCTGTAAAAGTGATGCTGACCGGTTTGTCGGGCGGTCATTCGGGGATAGATATTCATCTGGGACGCGCCAATGCAAACAAACTGATGTTTCGTTTCCTGAAGGAGGCCATACGCGATTACGGTGCACGATTGGCCTGCATAAAGGGTGGTTCGGCGCGAAATGCCATTCCACGCGAAGCCGTTGCCGTCATCACACTGCCGAATGACAACGTAGAGGCATTGTGGGAGTTTGTAGCGGATTGCCGGGAGTTGTGGCGCGCGGAATATGCCGGTATCGAAACGGAGGGCATTTCCTTCTCGGCGGAAATTACGCAGCCGCCGTTAGCGTTGATTCCGGAAGAGGTACAGGATGATTTGATTAATGCAGTGGAAGGTTGTCAGAACGGTGTGATCAACCTGTTGCATGATTTTCCCGGCACGGTGGAATCATCGTCGAACCTGGCTGTTGTCGAGTCTTCCAAAGGGAAAATAGACATCCGGATATTGGCGCGCAGTTCATCCGAAAGCCGGAAGGAGGCCGTCTGTTCTTCGCTGGAAAGTGTTTTTTCGCTGGCCGGCGCCAAGGTCGAATATGGAAATGCGTATGGCGGCTGGCAGCCCGACATCCATTCGCCCATCCTGAAAACCATGCGGGAGGTGTACCGTCAACGGTACGGGAAAGAACCTGCCGTCAAAGTCATACATGCCGGACTGGAATGTGGTATCATTCAGGAAACATATCCCGATATGGAGATGATTTCGTTCGGCCCGGATCTGGTGTATCCGCATTCACCGAACGAAGCCGTGAAGATTGATTCGGTCGGGAAAGTAAAGGATTTTTTGGTTGCCACGCTGGAGGCAATCCGTTGATTCGGGATGCAAAACCACAGAAGTCTGATGCGAAAGGAGACGGAAACAGCAACCAGCGACGCCTGTATTCATATCAAGGGCGCGCGGGTCAACAATCTTAAAAATATCGACGTGGATATTCCACGCAACCAACTCGTTGTCATCACCGGTTTGTCGGGCAGCGGGAAGTCGTCGCTGGCGTTCGATACGCTCTATGCCGAGGGACAGCGGCGTTATGTGGAGAGTCTTTCTGCCTATGCCCGTCAGTTTCTCGGACGGATGAGTAAACCGGAATGTGATTATATCAAAGGTATTCCGCCTGCAATAGCCATCGAACAGAAGGTGAATGTCCGCAATCCGCGTTCCACCGTCGGAACATCGACGGAAATTTACGATTACTTGCGCCTGTTATTCGCACGGATAGGGAAAACCATCTCGCCGGTTTCGGGGAAGGAAGTGAAGAAACATCAGGTGAGCGACGTAGTGAAAACGGTGTTGAGTTATCCCGTCGGCACTCGTTTTGCCGTTTATGCGCCCGTGATTCTCCCGGAAGGCCGTAAGATGCGGGAACAATTGGATATCCTCCGGAAAGAGGGATATACGCGATTAGAAATCAATGGCGAAGTAAGCCGTATCGGTGAAGCGTTGGATCAGCCCGCATTGCCGGAAACGGGTGTAGAACTGCTGATCGACCGGCTGGAAGTATCCGGCGACAGACTGCAACAAAACCGGCTGGCCGATTCCGTCGAAACCGCGTTTTACGAAGGCCGGGACACTTGCCGCCTGCGGGTCTACTTGCCGGACGAAACCGTCTTGTACGAATTTTCAAAGAAATTTGAAGCCGACGGTATCGTCTTTGAAGAACCGTCGGACTGGATGTTCAATTTCAATAACCCGATGGGCGCCTGTCCCGTATGTGAAGGCTTCGGGAAGACGCTCGGCATTGATGAAAATCTGGTGATACCGGATAAGAGCTTGTCGGTTTATGAAGGCGCCGTCGCTTGCTGGAAAGGGGACGTCCAGGGCGAATGGCAACGCGAGTTCATCCTCCGGTCGGCTCCATATAATTTCCCGATACACCGTGCGTATTGTGATTTGACCGAAGCCGAAAGATCCCTTTTGTGGCACGGAGCCAAAGAGGTACAGGGGATTGACGACTTTTTCAAACATGTCGAAAACAATCTCTACAAAATTCAATACCGGGTGTTGCAGGCGCGTTTCCGGGGCAAGACCACCTGTTCGTCTTGTCGGGGCAGCCGCCTGAAAGCCGGCGCGCTGTATGTGAAAGTCGGAGGCAAGTCGATTGCCGAATGGGTGACCATGCCCGTGAGCGAATTGAAGGTCTTTTTTGACCGGCTGCCATTAAATGAAACGGATACCGTCATTGCCAAACGGCTATTGACCGAAATAAGAAACCGGATCCAATACCTGCTGGATGTCGGACTGGGTTACCTGACGCTCGACCGGCTGTCGTCTACGCTCTCCGGCGGCGAAAGCCAGCGGATTAACCTGGCCACCTCGCTGGGAAGCAGTTTAGTCGGTTCACTCTACATCCTCGACGAACCGAGCATCGGCCTGCATCCGCGCGACACGGATTTGCTGATCCGGGTCTTGCGCCAGCTTCAGGCGCTGGGAAACACCGTCATTATCGTGGAGCATGACGAGGAAATCATCCGGACGGCCGACTACCTCATCGACATCGGCCCGAAAGCCGGACGGTTGGGTGGCGAGGTCGTTTTCCAGGGGCCTGCCAACGCACTGCCGCCGGACAGCAACAGCTATACGGTACGCTATCTGACGGGGAAAGACAGGATTGAACCTCCGATTTTTACAAGAAAATGGAACCAGTATCTCGAAGTCAAGGGCGCACGCAGAAACAACCTGAAAGGCATCGACGTGAAGTTTCCGTTGCATGTGATGACGGTCGTAACGGGCGTGAGCGGGTCGGGCAAGAGTTCGCTGGTGCGCGACGTCTTCTACGAAGGCGTCAAGCGACTGCTGGACAATGCACAGCCACTTGTAGACTGCCGCAAAATCACCGGTGATCTCCAACAAATCCGGGCGATTGAGTTTGTCGATCAAAATTCCATCGGCAAGAGTTCGCGTTCCAATCCGGTGACGTATATCGGAGCTTACGACGAGATACGCAAACTGTTTGCCGATCAGCCCTTGGCCCGGCAAATGGGCTATTCGTCGGCCTCCTTTTCGTTCAACAAGGAAGGCGGGCGTTGCGAGGAATGCAAGGGAGAGGGACGAATTACGGTCGAAATGCAGTTCATGGCCGATATTACGCTGGAATGCGAGGTTTGCCACGGGAAACGTTTCCAGCCGGATTTGCTGGAAGTGGAGTTTCATGGCGCCAACATCTACGATGTGCTGGAGATGACCATTAACCAGGCGGTTGAGTTTTTCGAAAAACATACCGGCACGCAATCGAAAAAGATTATCAGGAAACTGAAACCGCTGCAGGACGTCGGATTAGGCTACGTCAAGCTGGGACAGACGTCTTCGACGCTTTCCGGAGGTGAAAACCAGCGTGTCAAGCTGGCTTTTTATCTGAGCATGGAAAAGCCCGAACCGATGCTGTTCATCTTCGACGAACCGACGACCGGCCTGCACTTTCATGACATCCAAACGCTGCTGAACGCTTTTCAGGCGTTGATAACAAAAGGGCATACGATCGTTATCATCGAACATCACCCGGACGTCATCAAATGTGCGGATTACGTCATCGACCTGGGTCCGGAAGGCGGAAAAGCGGGCGGCAAGCTGGTCTGTGCCGGTACGCCCCGGGAAATCGCCGCCTGCAAAGAATCCTATACGGGACGCTACCTGAAAGAAAAGCTGAGGGACGCGCCAGACGCGACAGCACCATAAGGTAATAAGGTCGTAAGGGTATGTATTTCAAACCCTGCTACTAAGGTTGTTTTGTTCTTTAAATAGGGTAGAAATAAGGTTTTTATCAGAATAGCACATCGCCAAAGATGTGTGTAAACAAATGTATCAAATCGCAATAAAAAGTTTTCTCCCAATTGTTTTCTTGTTTCTTTTTAACGATTAAAGGAGCAGGTGCACCTCGGAGGAGGGTCGGAGGAAGGTCGGAGGAAGTCCGAACGTATTTTCGGAGAAATTTCAGAAGAAAGAAACATTTTCCTGGAAACGAAAACGAATCTTTCTTTTCATATCATAAATTCGGGGACTCATCCGTCGTAACGCGACGGAACAATAAGATCGTAAAGAATGTGTTTCAATCCCTGTTACGAAGGTTGTTTGGTTATTTGAATAAGGCTTTGATGAATGATGAATGGTTAATGGTTAATGGTTAATGATTATGAATAGCGGAGAAGATACCGGCATCGGACATACGCCTTCATACCCATTCGGGCAATGCCGTCGTTGGGGGGATGACGGGGCGCCGAAATGCCAAACGCTGTGCCTAACACATGACTTTGCGTAACATGAGCTCCTGTGTAATAACATCGCAAAACATTCATATACAATCCCTTATATTTTAGTGAAACCGGCTTCAGGCAGCGTTCTTGAGTTTTTCCGGTTTTCTTTCCAGCTGTTTGATTTTATGCTGTTTATACTTTTCCTGACTTTGCACCAAGGCCTCCGGATGAAAAGCCTGTTTGGCGGTCATCATCCGGTAATAAATGACTGCCGGTTTGCGAGCGACCGTTACAAGGGCTTTGGGAGCGCCGGCAAAGGAGCGAATGCGGCGGTAAAAATCACCCAAAGGCCCTTTGCTGTTTGAGATACTCAGGGCGGCCGGACGGAAGGCCTGACCTGCACAGTGCTTTTTACGGGGCACATGGCTGCTGAGCACTTTTCCGCCTGATATTTTAGTATTAGGCGCCAGACCCAGCCGGGAGGTAAAATGTTTTTCGGTTTTCCAGCAGCTCATATCCGGCCCGACTTCCGAAAATATACACAGGGCGCTCCACTCGCTGATACCTGTGATTGAGGTCTGGATTTGAGTTTCGAGCAAGGGACGGAATGGATGTCCAGGAAAATCTCCTGTACGGTATCAAAGTACCAATTGGGGCTTCTTTTCCGTCTGAACCAGACTCCTAAGGGGCGTCTTTGCACCATAGATTTTTCGGTTTCTTTTGCTCGAAACTTTTTTTGTGTGCAAAAATAACTGTTTTCAGGCTTGGGGAAACTACCCGTTATT
>JAITAY010000058.1 GCA_031283915.1 Tannerella sp. | reverse complement strand
ATACTGTTTACATTCCTTATACATCACTTCAATACTCCAACGGATTTGATACAACTCCATTGCTCTTGCAAAGCAAAGCGAAAGGTGTATTCTCATCCATCCCTATATGGCCTGTTTGCTGCATCCCTGATACGCTAATGCCGCCTAACCGGCTTAAAATCATCGCTACAAGAACTGATAACACAGTGGGTTCCCCTGTTTCTTGACGCATGAAAAGGGCTTTAATAACTGCCCGATTTTGAACTGTCTTGAGAAAACGAGAACCCCAGTGTCCGTCTTTTCTTTTTTCGTTAGAATGCTTGCCAATTCGCTTAAAATGCTTATTTTTGTGCTCATAAGCGGTGATAGTTTTTATTACTTGTTTTTGTATTAATGGACGTATACCGCTACGACCATCAACGGCAGTCTGTCCGGCGACCGCATCGAGGTGTATGCTTCCGACCTGCCGGGTAACATCACGGAGGCGGAGGAAGTCCTGTAATACGGGATTTTACGGTTCCATACATCCGCAGAAAACAGATATAAAATATCCTCGTTTATAGGCTGGGGACTAACTCCACGGCACCTCAAAAAAAGATTTAGCCAAAAAATATTCTATTTGAAGCACCGTCAATTATAAACAAGCCATGTCGTAGCCTTTGTATCGGAATCGGTGGTAAAACGAATCCATCTGGCTTCGAATTCTTCCGGGAACCGGTATTTAAATAATTCTCCGGCCTTAACCGTACAGGTCATATATTCCATCCAGTCGCCGTTTCCTGTCGGATCCGCTTCGACCGTAAACACAATATCTTTCCGGGCCTGATGAGACAAAGTCAGTTCTTTTTTATCATAAAAACCAATCAGATACGGATCAGATGGAACACTTTTTTTAACGTCCGAGTCTTTCCAGGGTCCTCCGATTCCGACGGGCTTCCCTAATTTCCACAGATCGTCGATGACCCCGGCCCATACAGCCGCTTTCTTATCATCGGAAAGGATCACATGCGGGTTATCCGTTCCTTCTTCAGGGGTAATGCCTGTCAAAACCAGCATACCCCGATAGGATGCATAATCATTTATCCGGAAATTATGCGATGAAACCGGACGTATTTTGGCATATCCATCCGCATTCTCAGCCGGAAGTTCGTAAAACGTACCCATGCAATTAAATAAATCCCGCTCCGTAGCCACTTCCCGGCAAATGCGCAACAACGCTTTATCGGTTAATACCTTATAGGCTTCGTTTCCAAGCGGCAGACGCCATCTTCTGCCGTTATCATCAACAATCAGAACCGAACCGTTATCAATTGTAACCGCCTGTTGCGGGATGGCAAACCGGGTACGGATAAAGTCCGACATCTCAACGTCTTCTTTGCGGAGAAGTTCCAGTTTATCTCCCATCTCATAATATCCGGTTTCTGAAACAGAACCATCGGCTATTCTATTCGCCAACAAACCCAATACTCTGCGGTTATCCCCCAATCCGTATAATAGCCCGCCTGATGAATGGCTATCTTCTACTTTCGTCAATCCGGCAAACATACTATCCTCCATTCCTGACGAACGGGCGTCAGGTGTTACATAATTAAAACTGACGGTTGTATATGTATTTTTATCGACCTGAACACGAATCCATTCTCCCTTTTCGGCAGAAGAGAACGGAACATAAGCCGCATTACCGGGTTCTACTTTCACCTCTTTCAGTTTTTCCCACCGGTTATTGCCCAGGGCGTCCACCTCAAAAGAATAGGTCACAGTGTTTTTCCCGCCATTACTAATCCAGCAATTACGTTTTTCCCATCCGCTGAAAAGGAATGGCTCCGACATTTCACCTGCTTCTATCTCTTCTTTCGCCCAGACGGCTCCTTCTGCTGTCGCCGGACCTAATTCATCCGGTTTGGACAACGAAGTAAACCATAAATTTGAATTTGATTGTCCGGGTCCCTCGATATCGCCCTTTGCCTTCCGCTTATTTAAAAATTCCTTTTGTGCGGAATCGTCACAACCGAAAACCAACCGCTCATTCCAGCGCGCAAAATCACCTATCACCTTAAGATATGCGGAACGGGGACGTATACCTGCGGTATGTTCAACCGCAAATGTTGCCGGGAAATGCCAAAACATGCCGTGCATCGTCATCAGGTAATCCGGCTTTCCGTCTGTTCCGATATCCCTGATCCGTGGCCATTCGGTGTTCCAGCCATGCCCCCCGTCATAACTGTGGCTGGCTTTCGGCAGACGGAAGAACGACCATCCTTTCTTTACATTCCTGACGCCAACAAGGATGGATTTATAATCCCATCCGGTAGCCCATACCGGATCGGTTTCCGGATTCGGATTTCCATAAATTCCGCCCGGGCCTGTGACTTCGACAAACTGATTCCGGCGAACGGTCTTCCAGTCTTTACCGTCCCATTCCGCCAGTACGCCGGCCTCCACATCAAATTTACGAAGCGCCTCCTGCGTATTTTCTCCGTTATTCGTATAATACATATAGCCCTGACCTGAATAAAGCCCTTTCCCATGTACGCCCGGAAGTAATGCATTTAAAGGGTTGACACTCGTATCCCGGTGTACTGTTCCGTTTTTATTCCCGTCTTTATATAATATCTTTACATCCAGCGAATGAACATTCACTTCATAAAACCCTTCCTCCATTGTTCCGTAATAAATCATATTTTCCGGATCCGTCAGATGCCGGGCATTTCCCGTATGGCGGCCTTGCATCACGGAGTAAGGGATACTCCTCACCGTTCTCCTGTTATCAATTGCATACGGTCCTATAAACAGTTGATTACTCTCCTTATGTATCATACGGTTGGCGGGTGTTCCACCGAGACTTTCTTCCCGTACGGTTTGCTTCAAACCGGGTGTTATCTCATACAATTTATCGGAAGAACCATCCGGCAAATGTGGCCCGTAAGTAATCACCCAAAGACGATCCGCCCAGGGGACAACCGCCCCTGTACCACATTCCCCTTCATTATTATAATATGCCAGATGCGGATAGATGCCGGAGACAATGTCCGCTTCTTTACCGGCGTCATCCTTCTTCGGAAAATTGCAGGCTATAAACAGAAACAGGAAAACAACAAACAATATATTTCTTAACATTTCTTATTTTATTAAAAATGAGGATATGTCAAAAGCCGTCCATCTATACCTGAAAAACTTTTGACACACCCTCGCTGTTTTATAAATTATACATTACCATCTTGGATTCTGGTCGAGATTTTCGTTTATCATGCGGTCGGCATCAGGTACAGGCCATAGATAGTCGCGTTCGGCATTGAATACGCGTTCACTCGCCACAACGATATATCCCGCATTAACCATGTAGCTGATATCAGCTATGCCGTTTTCGTCAATCTCCGGTATGCCTCCGACAGGATAGTTTCCATCTTCCCAATTCCGGATCAACTGACGGTATTCATCAGATACGGAAGCCTCGTTGCCGTTCCACGAAGCAGAGCCTGACCATGCACGGCGCAGGAAATAACTGGGACGATTATAAACCTTTTCAGCCAGTCTCCAACGAATCAAATCGGCATAACGATGGCCTTCCCAGGCAAGCTCGATGAAACGTTCGGTACGAAGGATCGTACGCATCTCGCTCTGTGAACCTACCGTAACGGACGGGTAGGCAAGCCCTGTGCCGGCATAAGCTCTTTCACGCAACCTGTTGATAGTCGCATCCAACACGTCCTGGGTACATCTGCCCAATTCGATCATAGCTTCGGCATACATCAGCAGCACATCGCCATAACGTAAATACGGATAGGTAGCAGGCGCCCCATTACGTCCGTTCTCAAGGAACGATTCGTCAATATATTTTTTAAACAAAAGGCCATCGTAAGAAGCATGTTCGGCACGGGATTTCGAATCGGTATTACTCACCTGCGCGCCGTCCGATGCACGGTAAACAGCAGTTCGGTTCGGCGCCGGCGAATATTCATAGCCAAGCCATAGATAATCCTCCGGATTATACGTCCCGTCGAGAACGCTCTTGTTGTGAGCCGTAGCGAAGGGTACAATCGTCATAGCCATGCGCGGGTCGCGATTTTCGAAAAAGTCCTTGGGGTTATAAAGCGGCGACTCGTCAATAGGTTTACCGTCGATACAAGGATAAGCGCATATCAGTTCATAAGAGGGAGCCTTTTGTCCACCCCACCCTCCTGCGAGACGGGTAATACAGTTAAGGACGTCGGCAGCGGCCCAATAATAGCGATTCAGCGTCACATCACCACGGAAAAAGAATATCCATTCATCCGACCACGAAGCGGTGAACAAATCCCGGTAATTGTCGTGGAGTTTATAGACATTCAGATCCATACAATCTTTTGCGGCCGCAGCGGCCGTTTCGTAATCGCCGTTTCTAAGCGCTATGCGCGCCTTGAATGCGAGAGCGGCGCCTTTAGTTGCCCGCTGTATGCTGCCATAGGCCGTCGGCAGGCGGTTAGCTGCCTCATCCAGGCACTCATAACTGTAGGCCAGCACGTCGGCTTTGGGCGAACGTGAAATCGTATAGGCCTCGTCAAGCGTCATACCGGTCTTGTCAAGAATGGCATCCCCCCAGTGAAATGCCAGCATACCATAGGCATAACCCATATAGAAATAAGCCTCCCCCTCATATTGCGTGATATCCGCTTCCGAAACGCCCATAGCGCGCGCATTCTCCATATTATTCAGCAGACGCAATGAACGGGCGATACCTTTATAGAAATTCTGCCAGCGGGTAGCCACCGTGCCGTCTTCGGCAGTCATGGTACCGTTCTGCACGTTCGTAGTAGCGTTACGCACCGTCAAATCGTCACTCCAGTCCATGGGGTCAATTGGGAAAAAATCGGTACGGTAAAAGTCATTTACCGACATCTCAATCTCTTGCTGCGATGAGTACCAGTTTCCGCTGGATCCTTCGGACAACGGATTCAGATCAAGATCGACGCAGGCCGAAAGGATGAGCGCCGACAGTATACTGATCATTAAAAATATTTTTTTCATATAAGTAAGTATTTAAAATTTAATATTAGCTCCTAAAATGAAAGTCGTTGATATAAAGTCTGACGATGAACCTACTTCAGGATCCCATCCTTTGGGATAGTTGCTAACAGCCGGCAGATCGGTTACGCTGATATAGAAACGCATATCCTTGATTTTTATTTTACTCAGCAGACCTTCAGGCAGCGAATAACCAAGCATGATATTTTTTACACGGAAATAGGCGCCGTTGAAGAGCCAGTAATCTGACCCTGAATAGGTATTGGTGGTATTGGTAAAGGTCAGGCGCGGATACTTGGCTTTACTGTTCTGTTCTTCCGTATTGTGCTGACTCCAATAGTTGCCTGATACCAGTTCGGGAACGGCGCCCCATTGTTCTTTCAGCGGTTGAATCCATGCCGAATTGAGCAGTACGCGCTGATGTCCTATTCCTTGAAACGCAATACTAAAGTCAACGCCTTTCCATCCCATTGAGATATTACCTCCATAAAGATATTCCGGCTGCGAGTTACCCAGACGCACCTTGTCGTCCGAATTAATGACTCCGTTTCCGTCCACATCAACATACTTAATGTTACCCGCTTTATCGTTTGCCGTAAGCGTAGGATATTTCTTGCCGTCCGCATCATAGAGATCGGCATCCGTCAGGAACAGACCGTCGCTCTTGTACATATACCATTCGTAGTAATAGGATTCCTCTTCATAAATCTTGTTACCGTCAATGGTGCGTTTATCACCCAAATAGCCCATTTTTGAACGGTAATCCGACAGATTTGCCGAAACGCTGTACCATAAATCGCCCACCGTATCGGACCAGCCTAAATCCACTTCCCAACCTTTGGTGTACATATCACCTGCATTTTGTGATGGCGCCGAAAATCCTGCATATGACGGAAAACCGAGAGTAAGCAGCATGTCGGATGTCTTTTTGTAATAATAGTCGCCGGTGAAGCGCAGACGGTTATTCAACAACGTCAGATCAAGACCGGCGCCGTATGTCGTAGTGGTTTCCCATGTGATGTTCTCGAATGCATAATACACTTGTGCAGCATTTTGCATTGCCGTCACGGATTGTGTCGATTTGTCGTACATATAGCTGTTACCAAAACTAATGGCTGCCTGATAGGGGAACTCCGAACCGATACGCTCGTTACCAAGCTGGCCGATAGAACCGCGTATCTTCAGGTAATCCACCAGGTCATTCTTAAACCACGATTCCTCCGACATCACCCATCCGGCCGACGTCGAATAGAATGTACCCCAACGGTAATCCTTTGCAAAGCGCGACGATCCGTCGGTACGGACATTAGCCTGTATCATATACCTGTTTTTGTAGGAATACATCAGGCGGCCGAATGCCGATTCGTAAGCGTTGTGTCCTGCCGACCCCGAATTATATTGATAATCCTCCGGCCCGATATTGAGATAGGAATACGTATCCAGCAGATAGTTTGAACGTGAAGCGCCTTCGTTTTCCCATTCATAAGAATATCCTTCATATCCTGCCATAGCGTTGAATGAGTGATCGCCCCAGATGTTTTGATAGTTACCGTAGAACTGGTATGTTTGACTGTCACTGTCATTCCGCGTCTCGGAAAGGTTCGTCGTTTTATGCGACTGCATATAGATTATAGAACCGTTTTCGTAGTAAAGAGGAACGGCGCGTGAGAAGTTCTTGCCTTTGGTAAACGAGAAGCGGGGCGCAAAGATAGCTGTCAGCGTAAGGCCTTTCAGTGGAGTGAGATCAAGTTGCGCCTTACTGCCGAATTTATAATAATTTGTTTTATTCCTGCCTCCCAGTCGGAGACCGGCAAGTCCGTTAGCCCCATCCTTTGAATCGGCATAACGACCGTCTTCCCAGAAAGGAGAATAATAAGGCGATGCTAAATAAGCCCAGTACATAGCGTTAATTGCAGACGGGCTAATCGAACTTGATTTCGAGAAATCAAGATCAATATTGGCATGAAGCCAGTCCGTTATCTTATAATCGTTGTTAATACGACCGGCCATACGCTCGTAGGACTTGTTTTCGTAATAGCCGTCGCCGTTCTGATAATTGAAAGTGGATTTCGTACGCAGTTTCTCCGTACCTCCCGAAACACTCAACGAATGTTGCTCATGTGCAGTCGATTTTTTCAGCATCAGATCGACCCAGTTCGTATTGGGATAATGATAAGGATCATTGGCATTATTACCGAGCCACGAAGCGATCGTCTCCTGCGAATACTGGGAATAGGGGTCTGAAGATCCGTCATTCCATTTTATTTCGTTCTGTACATTCATCCAGTCGATCACGTCGCCGTTCTTAGGACGCGCCGTAGGCCTGTCAATGCCGTATTCGTAGTTATAATCGAAGGAGAATTGACGATCCTTAGCCCGCTTGGTTGTGATCAGGATAACTCCTGCCGCCGCACGCGATCCGTAGATAGATGCGGAAGCTGCATCCTTCAGCACGGTCATCGTCTCTACATCGGCTGCCAGCACATCGTTAAGCGACGAAGGTACGCCATCGACAATCACTAAAGGATCGTTATTCGAAAGCGTGGTAATACCTCGTATACGTACCGTAGCGGAAGCGCCCGGCCCGCCATTGTCGCGGGTCACCTGTACTCCCGCCATCTGGCCTTGCATGGCGGTAGAAAGCTGTTGTGTCGAGCGACTGGTCAAAACCTCGCCTTTGATACTCGTGATCGCGCCTGTGAGATCACTCTTCCGGGCTGTTCCATACCCGACAACGACGACTTCCCCCAGCGCCTGGACGTCTTCTTCCAGCGTGATGAGGATGACTTTCTGCC
>JAITAY010000027.1 GCA_031283915.1 Tannerella sp. | reverse complement strand
CCTCCTAACGCCGCTTGCCTGACAACCGCCCTCTACTATACTGCACACGGTATAGTTTCGTGCATTGCCTGTCAGCATAGAAAAGGGCATCCGCCCACACGCCTTCTTGCCCGTCGGCTAAAGCCCAATGTCATCAAGTTAAGCGCTAAAAGGCGGTAGTAGAGCATCCCGATCGGGATGCATCGCCCGGTAGCATTTTTGCGACGTCTCTATCCGCATCCCGTCAGGGATGCATCCTTAACAGGATGCAATATAGGGTTATACCGGTTTATCTACCGGGCGATGCATCCCTGACGGGATGCCGGAAACAAAATCTCAACTTGATGACATTGAATTAAAACGGACGGCAATGTGGGGGGATGTGGCTCAAGCCCTGCGGAGGCGCTGTTGCACTTTTTTTTCTAACCACTAACCACCTCTTTATGCATAAAACAATATCGCGTGCAGTATAATGATAAGTACACGCTGGAAATCGAGTGATTTCAAAAAACGAATTGCTTTTGTGGCGAATAGTTACAATTTTGTTGGCTTATACTTCGCGCGGTTTAAAACAGTGAAATTTGCGAAGACTGCATCCGTTTCAGACTGAAATCTTCGGAATCCTGCCGGACTGTGAACATTTCAGGCTGAAATCTTCGGAATCCTGCCGGACTGCGAACATTTCAGTCTGAAATCTTCGGAATCCTGTGAGGACTGCCTCCTGTTTCATTGAAGCCATCTGGAAACCATATCACAAAATCATGCCGTGCCCAGTATAATAACGCATCGGGTGTAAAAAGTTGCCCGAAAATAAACCGCACATTTACGGGTCTGTTTTTCGCGGTATTTCATCCTGAAAAAACATCTTCCGCAAATTTGTACGGTTTATTTCCGGGCAACCTCTAAAGCATATACCGGACACAACCAGCCGACGCCCGAAGATTTACAGCAATCCGAAATGGCGGAATGCCTGTGCGATGCCGTCGTCGTCGACCGATGCCGTTGTGTAGTCGGCAGCCGCTTTCACGTGGTCGGCCGCATTGCCCATCGCCACGCCGATGGCTGCGTGCCGGAGCATGGGGATGTCGTTGCCGCCGTCACCGAAAGCCATGGTCTCGCCGAGATCCAGGCCGCAGTATTCCAGCATCCGGTCGATGCCGGTCTGCTTGCTGACGCCGCGTACGTTTACATCGGCAAACAGCGGCATCCAGCGGCTCGCCACGCAATGTGGAATCACATGCTGCTCCAGATACCGCATTTTTTCTTCATCCACGTACGGACTGAACTGGAATACTTTCCTGCGGATCGTCTTCCGCGGGTCTTCCACGCGCGGAAGCGAGAAGTCGATCTTCCGCGCCACCTCCCTGACCCCGTCGTTTATGCAATTGATGGTGATGGCATCTTCCGGCATGAAAGCCACTGGAAAAGGGTCTTTTTCCAGGTGATGCACCAGCGCCTCCAAATCTTCCTGCGGAACGGGACACGTGTATATGACGTTCCGGCGACCGGCGTCGACACAGTAAGCGCCATTGTAGGTGATGTAGCCGTCGAACGGAATCCCGTCGAGCACGTCGATCATCGGCAGCATCCGTCCTGTGGCCACAAAAATTTTTACTCCACCATCCCGCAGAGCGTCAAGCGCAGCAAGCGTCGACGGCGATACGCGATGGGTCTTGAAGCTGACCAACGTCCCGTCTATATCGAAAAAAACAGCTTTGATCCGGTTCATCCGTTATTTTCCCTCCCTGTAGTCAAAAAACTTGATCAGTTTCCGGCTGGTCGGGGGGAACTGCTTCCGGGCAATCAGTTCGACCGGTTCAAAGATAATGTCCGGCGCCACGCGAATCTTCGACCGGAACAGGTCTTTGATCTGCTTTACAAACGCTTCGCTGTTGCCGGTGCTACCCACGCGGATGCTGATGCTGTCCGTGCCGATTGTGTTCGTGTATACCTCCACGATGTAGTTCTTTATTTCCGGGATATTGTCCAGCACGTCGTACAGCGCCGGCGGGTACAGCGTCGTGCCCTTGTATTTGATCATCTGTCCCTTGCGTCCGAGGATGGGACCTAACCGCAACGAATGGCGTCCGCAGGCACAGGGTTCCTCGAAATGAAGGCAGATGTCACCCGTTTTGAAGCGAATCACCGGCATACCTTCCACGCCCAGCGTGGTTACGGTGATTTCGCCCGGCTCGCCTTCGCGGACGGGTTGATTGTGGTCGTCCAGAAATTCCACGACCGTCAGGTCAGGCTTGTGATGGGCGCCGCACTGTTTTTCACATTCCATGAAAGAGGACTGCATTTCGGTGGACGCATAATTGGAATAAAGGGAAAGCTCCGGCCAAAGGGTGTGGATTTTCTCCCCCAGGATACTGTACCCAAGTTCGCCGGTGCGCAGGCTCTCCCCTACGCAGACCGCCTTTTTCAGCGGCGACCGGCGGTAATCAATGCCCTGCGCCTCGGCAAATTCAATCAGTTTCAGGATGAACGACGGTACGCAGACGCACACCGTCGGGTGAATCCGGCGAATCAGGTTCCATTGCAGCTCCGGAATCCCGTTGCCCGAGCGGATGATGCCCGAACCGAACCGGAAACTGCCGAACAGGCTGGCCAGTCCTGCCATGAAACAGCGGTCGTTCGTGACCATCAGTTGCAGGATGTCCCGGCTGCTGCAACCGCAGAACTGGTATGAAAGATACTCACTCAGCGCCAGGCGTTCCAGGTCGGAGCGGGTCAGCGCAAAGGTGACCGGTTCACCCAGCGTACCCGAAGTCGTCACATAGTCCAGTACGTCGGCAGGCGGTACGCAGAGGAACTCTGCGTTGCGGAGCTGCAAATCCTGTTTGGTGGTCACGGGTATGTGGCGTAAATCTTCCGCGCAGTGAATCTTCGAAACCTCTATTTTCTCTTTTGCAAACAGTTCCCTGTAATAAGGCGAGCGGGAAGCGGCATATGCCAGCGTTTCCGAAAGTTTTTTCTTCTGAAAGGCGCAGATCCGGTCATGCGGAAGATACGGGAGCGCCTCGCTTTTTATCATTGTGTCCAACTAATTATCTTTATTCTTTATATTTCGGCGGACAAAGATATGAAATCTTTGCATATTGTCAAACAAAGGTAAAGGATACATGCTTGCCGAAGCGCCCTTGCATGGCTCTACATCATGACTCATTCATTATTTGAAAAAAACATGCCGTGTACAGTTGCAGAGATCCGCGGGAAGTCACCCTTACGGCATCCGCTGTTTACGGGTTTGCATGCAGCGGACGACGTCTTCACAAGAAGCCTGTACGGGGCCGGAACGCTCGATCTTCAATGTGGACAGCGCGGCGGCAAAACGACCGGCTTCTTCCATCCCGACGCCTCTGGCGCGTTGATACAGATAGCCTGCCATGTAGGTGTCGCCGCATCCGGTGGCATCCACGATTTCGTGAGGCAGATAGGCCGGAATCCGGTAAAAGACGTTTCCGTCATAAAGGATCGAACCCATATCGCCCAGGGTGATCAGTACTTCCCTGACACCCCAGCCGGCCAACTGCCCGGCAGCTAAACGAACATCGGTATAGCCGGTCAGTATGGCCATCTCGTGTTCGTTTGCCTTCAGGAAATGTACGTATTTCAAGATCTCCTTCTTCCCTTTCCAGTCAATGGCATAGACTTGCGTGTCCCGTACTTCACGCAGGTATCCCTGCGAATCGACCGATACGAGCGCTTTGCCTGCAAGGTATTTTACCACTTCCGGCGAGAAATCGTCGGCCAGCAGTGCACCCAGATGGAAAATATTTGCTTCCGTATCTTTCAACTGCTCGACCGTAAACGGGTTGGCTTTCGCCCGTACGCGCTGGGTGCGGTTGTTCTGATTCTCGCCATAGATATTCTCGAAACAGACGGAATGAGCGCTCGGGTGCACGGTGACCCGGACGCCTTTTGCCCGTAACTCGTCCACCACGGCCATTTCGGAAGCGCCTACTGCCGTCACTAACGAGTAGTCAATCCCTTTCAGGTGAAGGATTGCGCTGGAAACGTAAAAGGAGGTTCCGCCCGGCATGTGGACGGTACTTTTCGGCGTCACCACTTTGTCCAGCGTGATATGGCCGATGCAACACAATTCAAATTTATTCATTGTTGATTTTTTCATTAAAAGATAGTCATGAGCATGTATTCGTCAAGCGGACGACCGTCCTGCGGCAGCAGCTTTCGAAAGCAGCCTCGATGATGCGGATCACCGGCAACACGCTTCGCGCATCCGTCGGCAGGGCGACACCTTGACGCAAATGCCGGTATACCGATTCGTAAAATTCGCCGTAATGACCTCGCCGGCTGGGATATTTACGCCGACCCTCCTTTCCGGTATGCAACCATCCCCATTCCGTTTCGTCTTCCGCACCCCAGTCGGGCGCATCCGGTACGGCGCCGTTTTTGAGCAGCGCTTCCTGTTTGTCTACGCCGTATTTCACATAAGAGCCTTCCGTGCCGTGGAGAACAAACCGCGGTTCGGGTTCACACATCAGATAGCCGGCTTTCAATGTGATACGCACCTCCGGAGCGCCGGACGGGCGAAGCAGGTGCAGGATGAAATAATCGTCCACCACGCCTCCCCTGCGGAGAATCGCGATGTCGGCAAAGACGGCTTTGGGCACGCCGAAAAGCGCCACGCTCTGGTCGATCAGGTGTGAACCGAGATTGTATGTCATCCCTCCTTCCTGTTCTTTCCAGGTACCGGGCTGGATGTAATTCCGGTATCGGGCAAACGTGGATTCAAACTCAACGACTTGCCCGATCAGTCCTTTTTCCAGGATTTCTTTCACGGTCAGATAGTCGGCATCCCAGCGCCGGTTTTGGTATACGCCCAGCATACAGCCCTGCCTTTCGGCCAGGGCAATCAGACGCTCGCCTTCCGCAACCGTATTGGTAAAAGGCTTTTCCACGATCACCTGCTTCCCGGCCTCCAGCGCCCTGCGGGCATATTCGTAATGCGTGGAATCGGGCGTATTGACCACGATCAGTTCCAGATCGTCCATTGCCAGCAGGTCGTCGTAGCGGCGGACGATACGGGCTTGCGGATAACGTGCGCGAGCGAGGTCTTTACTCCGTTCGGCGATGGCCGCAAGTTCAAACTGCGGATGCGTATGGAGGAACGGCGCATGAAACACCTGCCCCGAGAGACCGTAAGAAGCAATTCCTGTCTTTATTTTTTCCATTTGACACTATTCAAGAAACGTGCAAACGTACGAAAAAACTCCGAGATACATTACAACACGGAGGCACAGAGAACACAGGGGAAAAAATCTCTGTGTCTCTGTGTCTCCGTGTTTTTGTATAATTGTGTAATTGACCGCAGGGCGCCGTCAGCGGACGTCGTAGCGTTCAAAGCGGATGATCAT
>JAITAY010000374.1 GCA_031283915.1 Tannerella sp. | reverse complement strand
CAGGAGCGTTAACGGATGGGGGTGCAGGGTGCCTGCACCTCTGTCAAGCCTTTAAAAAGACTTTCTTTTTGTACAGGAAATAAAGGAACAGTCAGCAAACGGTCATGTAACTGCTTTTCCTTTCCGGTAGGATACGGATCTGTTTTCTGCCGGCGCCTCTTCCCTCACGGGCTGCCGGCATTTTGTCTGCCGTTCAGGTTCCTGCTGTCCCCGGAGTTTCCTATGTCCCCCAAAAACCGCAACCCCTTTTACACATCTGATGCGTTATACGACTTTTTTCCGGAATGCGAACCCCCGTATCCGTAAACTTTGCATTATCTTTGTCTCCGCAGAATCAGAATCAGGAAGGTATGAAGCTATATCCCAAACTTATCCTCGATGCGTTGGCCAGGGTACGCTATCCGGGCAGCGGCCGGAATCTGGTGGAGGCCGGCATGGTGGACGACGACATCCGTATCGAAGGACATCGCGTATCGTTTTCGCTGCTTTTCGATAAACCGAACGATCCCTTTATTCGTTCCGTGGTCAAGGCTGCGGAAACGGCCGTATTGACATATGTCTCGCCGGAAATTGATATCCGGGGACGTATTTCCGTGGCGAATCGTTCGGTCGTCGCGCCCGCCGGAGCGGAAGGCCTGTTGCCCGGCGTAAAGAATATCCTTGCCATTGCATCGGGCAAGGGCGGTGTCGGGAAGAGCACGCTGGCGGCCAATCTGGCCGTAGCGCTGGCGGCTATGGGCTACCGCACGGGGCTGCTGGATGCCGATATCTTCGGGCCGTCCCAACCAAAGATGTTTCAGGTGGAAGATGCGCGTCCGTCGCTGGAAAAGGCAGGAGAACGGGAATTCATTCAGCCGGTGGAAAAATACGGCGTGAAGCTGCTTTCCATCGGATTCTTTGTCAACCGCGACGATGCTGTCCTGTGGCGCGGCGCCATGGCCGTCAACGCGCTGAAGCAACTCGTCAGCGAGGCCGGCTGGGGTGCGCTGGACTATTTTCTGATCGACCTGCCTCCCGGAACGAGCGACATTCATCTGACCCTGGTGCAAACGCTGGTCATTACCGGCGTCGTGGTGGTGTGTACGCCGCAGGCCGTCGCTCTGGCCGACGCCCGCAAAGCCATTAGCATGTTTGCCGGCGAAAAGGTCAATGTTCCCATACTCGGTCTGGTTGAAAACATGGCCTGGTTCACTCCGGCCGAATTGCCCGAAAACAAGTATTTCCTTTTCGGCAGGGAAGGCGGCGTGCGGCTGGCGAAGGAACTGAACATCCCCTTGCTGGGGCAGATACCGCTGGTGCAAAGTATCTGCGAAAGCGGAGACCGGGGAGAACCGTCCGCCCTGCATCCGGAAACACTCACCGGCGCGGCTTTTCATGACCTGGCACGCCGCGTAACGCAACAGACCTGCCGTCGCAATGAAGAGCGCCCGCCCACACAGCGGGTTGCAACGAACCGGAACATGGACGCCCGGCAGCGCAATAATTGACGGAAATGATTTTGAGCATCAGCCGGCGAACCGACATTCCGGCTTTTTACGCCGAATGGTTTTTCAACCGTGTCAGGGAGGGTTTCGCCTATGTGCGCAATCCGATGAACGCACGTCAGATAAGCCGGATACCCATTCATCCGGATAAAGTGGAATGCCTGGTTTTCTGGACCAAGAATCCGGCGCCCATGCTGTCGCGTTTGGACGAAATCAAGCCGTTCGCCTTTTACTTTCAGTTCACCCTCACGCCTTACGGTCGCGATCTGGAAGTCCGGTTACCGGATAAGGATTACCTGGTTGAAACATTCCGCGAACTGTCCGACCGAATCGGGGCGGAACGGGTGATCTGGCGCTACGACCCCATCCTGACCTCCCAGGAGATTGGGGAAGACTATCATCTGTCGCATTTTGAAGACCTGGCTGCCAAGCTGGCTTCGCATACGAAAAGATGCGTCATCAGTTTCATCGACCCGTACAGGAAAACGGCGAAAAATCTGATCGGCACGACCGTCAGCGCGTTAAGCGATTCGGAAATCATTTCGCTGGCAGGAAAGATGGCGCTCATCGCTCAACGCCACGGTATGGAACTGCAAACCTGCGCCGAGACATGCAATTTGACCGCATGGGGTATCAAACATGGAAAATGTATTGACGATGAATTGATTGAAACCATCTCGGGCATTTCCCTCAAAGCCCGAAAAGACAAAAACCAGCGACCGGCGTGCCGGTGTATCGAAAGCGTCGATATAGGTGCATATGACTCTTGTCTTCACCAGTGCCTTTACTGCTATGCCAATTCCAGCCCCGCAAAGGCGTTTGAAAGAAACAGGATGCATCATCCCGACGCGCCCCTGCTGATTGGGGACATCCCTGTTTCCGTCTCCGTCGGTTGAAACCGACGGCAATCGGGTAGAATGGGGCTAAAGCCCTGCGGTGGCTTGGCCGGAGGCTTTGTTATATACACTTTATTTATTTCCCGTCCCTGTCTACTCTCTCCTGGGTAACCATGAATCATGAACCACGCTTCCTGTTTCTGAGAAAAACCTGCCCGCGCGCAGTATACACGTAGTCCAGACTGGAACTAACATGTAGTCCAGGTTGGAACTATACTGAGCACGGATGATTTTGTGATATGGTTTCCGGATGGCTTCAATGAAACAGGAGACAGTCCTCGCAGGATTCCGAAT
>JAITAY010000017.1 GCA_031283915.1 Tannerella sp. | reverse complement strand
TTCAAACAGACAACTTCCATTTTGAGCATTACGCGAGGATGTGGATGATTATAACGCTCGTATTGCAGGGCTTGCATATCTTCTTCTGTAAATTTTAACTCTAACATTGTCGTTTTTTTATGACAGCATACTTTTTACATCACCACCGATTTTCGGACAGGCTGAGGGGGGGAGGGTGCACGTCCGGTAAAGCCCCCCCCTCCCCAGGCTATCCGAAAATTGGGTAAATTATGAATTTCAGCATTTCACATGGCCAGGATTTTATCCAGACGCCGGCTCAAATCGGTTAGCTCTTCCGGCGTTTTGGAACTGCCCTGTTCGGTGGTGAACCACTGTCCCCGGTAGCTGTTCCGGGCTTCCTTCATCACCTCCGCCCAGTCGACGTCGCCTTCGGTCAGCAAAACGCTGAAACCTTTCCAGCGCCCTTCGGCATCGGCTTTCCGGCGACTGAACTCCTTGACGTGTATCCGGCCGATACGTTGCCCCAGGATGCGAATCCACTGCTCCGGCCATCCGTATACCAGGATATTCCCGCAGTCGAAATAAAAACCTGCCTGCGGGCTGTTGAACTGGTCTACGTAACGGCAGGCTTCCAGCGGACTGAGCAAAAAGTTGTTCCAGACGTTCTCGATACAGATGCGCACGTTCAGTTTCCCGGCTGCCGGCAGCAGTTTTTTCAGACATTCGGTCGACCGCGCCCAGCATTCGTCGTATGAAACGGCCTGGCTCACCGTTCCCGGCACCACCAGTACGGCATCCGTGCCATAGGCTTTGGCGTCTTCCAGCGCCACCCGAATGCCTTCCATTCCCTCTTCACGTACAGCGGCATCAGGGTCGGATAGCGGTTTTTGCCAGTGGGTAGAACAGCATACGCCCGAGGCCGCCAAACCCGTCGCTTTCAGCGCATCAAGCACTTCCGCCCGATCCATGTGGCTGTTCGGTTCGATGCCGGCATATCCTGCGGCCTTGAGGGCTTTGCACTTGTCCAGTACGCTGCCTTCCATGCCAACCGTCCCCCACATGATGGATTTCCTGAATGTCGCGTCCGGTGCGGCGGGAGCGGAGAAGTGCAGTCCCGCAACGGCGGAACGGCCGGCAAACGGCAATGTCAATGCGCCGGACGCCAGTAATGTGTTCTTAATAAATTTACGTCTTTGCATAATTCTTACATGTTGATTGTGAACGGTGAACGGTTATTGCGCAACACCTGCTACGGGTATTTCTTCCTTGATATCCGGTACGGGTCCGAACTGACAGGTTTCGGGACCCAGTTTCATGGTTGAGGCCATGATTTGATCCCAGGTGACAAACTTGCCGGTATAGGCCGACTCGCGTCCCATAATGGCCATCACGGTCGACTGGACGTGCTTTTCGACGTCGTTCACCGGCTTGCCGGTACGTATGGCGGTCACCAGGCGGATGTGCTCCTGCACGAACGGGTCGGGTACGGCCATGGACTGGTCGGCGTCTTCGGGTTTCGGATGCGGATATTTCCAGGCTACTGTTCCGTCAAGGTGGTAGATGGTATCGTAGCAGTTGGTATACCCTTCGGTGCCGTAGACCATGACGGCGGTTTGGGTGTCGCATCCGCCGATCTGTCGTGTGGTACAATGCGCCCTGTGGCCGTTTTCATAGAGGTATTCGACGCTGAAATGATCATACATGTCTCCGTTCATCCTGCGTTGCCGTCCGCCGGTCGCTTCCGCCCTGACCGGACGCCGGTCGCCTGTGAACCACGACATCTGGTCAATCTCATGAATGAATTGCTCGACGATATGGTCACCTGACGTCCAGCAGAAATTCACCCAGTTACGCAACATGTATTCCATATCGTTCCACTCGGGACGACGCTTTATATACCACAAAGCTCCTCCCATCCGCGACACGTGTGCGGAGATAATTTCGCCGATGGCTCCGCCGGCCACGCGCCGGTAAGTTTCTATGCAGTCTTTCTGTGAACGGCGGATGGTGCCGCTGATCACAGAAAGCATCTGCTGTGCAGCGTGTTTTCCCGTTATCATCATTTGTTTGGCGCCTGTGGGGTCGACTGCGCAGGGTTTTTCAATAAAACAATGTTTGTTTTGTCCGATGGCATATTCAAAATGAAGCGGACGAAAGACCGGCGGTGTACACAGCAGCACAACGTCGACTCCGGAATCAATAACCTTCCGGTAGGCGTCGAATCCCAGGAAACAGTTTTCGTCGGCGATACGTTGCCCCTTTTCTTCCAGCTTTTTGCGACAGTCGTCTAATTTGTCTTTAAAAACGTCGCCCAGAGCAGTTATTTGCAGTCCGTTTCCGGCGCTCAGAAAATTATATGCGGCGCCCGTCCCGCGACCGCCGCATCCGACCAGCCCGGCCTTGAGCGCCGCACCGTCCGGCGCAGACTTAAGTATTTCCGGAACAGTTACTTCGTTCAACTTTTTTTCTTTGGATCCGCTACCTGAACAACTGCTCAGAAAAGCCGGTACGGAAACGCTTCCTATTACGCCTGCTGCGGAATTTTTAAAGAAGCTCCGCCGGTTCAACCTGGTTTGTGAATCATTTTTCATATCTGTTTATCTATATTATATGGTTTATTATAAAGCAAATACCGGTTTCCGGTGTATCCATTGTCCGCGTGTAAAATCCGGGAAATCGACTAATGCGCCTCCCCGTGCGACGGACATTTCCGACAAACCGGAAATAGCGCTCCAGACTGCTGCGTCGTAGCAATCCATCGGCGCCGGCTTTTTGTTACGGATGGCATCAATGAAGTCATACATCATGATGAAGTCCATTCCTCCGTGACCGCTCTCTCTCGCTTTTGCTTCCAGCGAACTCCACAGATTATGGTCGTATTTTTTGAACCATTCGTCCGATTCATCCCAATGATGGGGTTTAGACTGTCCTTCCACGTAAACGCTGTTGCCGTCGTTCATCCACAAGCCCTTTGTCCCCTGTATGCGGAATCCTAACGAATACGGGCGGGGCAGGTTGGTGTCGTGCGTTACGACAATCGTTTGTCCGTTTGCGCATTTAATCATCGTGGTGACAATGTCTCCGAGGTTGAAGTTAATCTTCGCATACGGATGGTTCGGACCGCCTTTTTCTACAATGAAATTGTGCAGGCCTCGCGATTGTGTTGCCATAGAACTCAATGAAAGGAAGCGGTTGCCGCGGTTAATATCCATACAGTTAGCGACAGGGCCGATACCGTGTGTCGGGTAAATATCCCCGTTGCGCATGACGGAGTGTTGCGTGCGCCATTGAGCTTCGGCATAAGCCGTCGATCCTATGCGCAGTTCGCCGCCTTCCTTATAGGAATAACGTGTGCCGTCGTTGAACTTCACGTCGCGCAGATCGTGCTGATATCCGCATCTGCCATGTATCATCTCGCCGAACAATCCCTGGCGCACCATGTTCAAAGCCGCCATTACGTCGCGACGGTAACATACATTTTCCATTATGTTAAGCCGGCTTCCCTTAGTTTCGGAAGTGTTTACCAAATCCCAGCATTCTTCGACAGTGTTAGCTGCCGACACTTCTACCCCGACATAAGGGACGCCGGCTTTCATCGCTGCCACCGACATCGGCGCATGCCATTCCCACGGGCTTGCAATAATCACACAGTCAAATTCCTCATTGTTCAACATCTTCTCAAATTCCCGTTCGCTCCCGGTATACACTTTCGGTTCGGGCACATTAAATTTTGCAATGTGTTGCAATGTCCTTTCCAAAGGGCCTTTCTGAATATCGCATACGGCTACGATTTTATTACCGGGTATGGCTAATACATTATTAATATGTTCCTGACACCTTGACCCCGTACCGATGAATCCGAATTTTAATTTACCGTCATCGTTTCCGGCTGTTTTTTTCTTTTGTTGCATTTCGCTACCCTTTAATGCGGCAGAAGCGCGGTCTGCCGCCATCAGTCCTGCAGTTCCTATTCCTGCGGCTGTTACCTGTTTGATAAAATTACGACGTGTATTTTCCATAAATTAATTTGACTTTAATAATAGTGAGGCAAATATACTTGTTTTTTTTCTGTTTCTCCAAATTATATCGGATAAATGGTTAAATCTTTTTTTGAGGAGCTGTTGATTTTTTTTGATCCGTTATTCCAAAAAAAATCATTTGGACGACAGCCGGGTGGCGCGCAAGTTTATATCAGCCATTATCGGCGAGGAAGTGGCAGAACTGTCTTTCGCCCCGCAGAAATATGTGCGCGAGCTGGAGGATGTTTCGGGAAGAAGCTGGAGTTTTTACCGTCCGGACTTCAATGCGCGGATACGTATCGGCGAGACGTATAAATCGGTGATGATAGAGGTGCAGAAAGTGTCGCTTAACACCGACGTCATGCGCTTCCGGCGTTATCCGGGCGGTCAGTACCGGAATCGCGCGATAACAGATGCGAAGTAAACAGTATATAATGGTTTCTCCGGCGTTCTTGACATGATAAGGATATCTCTCTGCATACCACAGGCAAAATCAGTAAAAAAAACGCCGGATGCAATGTCGTTACGCCTCGTTGTTTGAAGTAAGTATTTCTTCTAT